>NZ_JBMFWJ010000009.1:0-84612 GCF_049965395.1 Acidibrevibacterium sp. | reverse complement strand
CCCGCCGTCGGACTTGCTTCTCGGCCGACGGCTGCGCGCACGTCCATGAGCAGCACGTGATTGATGGTCTGCCACGAACAGGGGCTGTCCATGCCATCAAATGGGCCGTCCAGCGCCCCCGCGACATGACATTGGAAAGCGTCGGCCAACTGGTCGATGGTCCGCTCATCAGCCCGTCAGCCGTGACGCGCTGATCAGCCCGGCCCATTGCCGGAAGGCACGGCGATCAACGCCGTCAGCTACACCACGCCACGCGGCACGATCTCTTTATCTGCAGAAAAAGAAGATTTTTTACTGCAAATTCATACCCGGGGCCGCGCCTCTGTTCATCCGCCGCGCGGGGTGGCAGAGTGCCGGCCTTCGCGGAATCCGGGAGAGAAACGGCCATGACAGACAATGGATCGCGCCGCTTGCGCAGCCGGCGGTGGTTCGATGAACCGCATGATCCGGGGATGACGGCGCTCTATGTCGAGCGCTATCTCAATTTCGGCTTAACGCGCGAAGAACTGCAATCGGGCAAGCCGATCATCGGCATTGCGCAAACCGGCTCCGATCTCTCGCCCTGCAACCGCCATCACCTTGATCTCGCGTCTCGTGTGCGGGACGGCATTCGCGAGGCCGGCGGCGTGCCGCTCGAATTTCCGCTGCACCCGATCCAAGAGACCGGCAAGCGCCCGACCGCGGCGCTCGATCGTAACCTCGCCTATCTCGGCCTCGTCGAGGTGCTGCACGGCTATCCCATCGATGGCGTCGTTCTCACCACCGGCTGCGACAAGACAACCCCAGCCTGCTTGATGGGGGCGGCGACGGTGAATATCCCGGCGATCGTGCTCTCTGGCGGGCCGATGCTCGATGGCTGGTGGCAGGGGCGGCTTTCCGGCTCGGGTACCATCGTCTGGGAGGGGCGGAAGCTCTACGCCGAGGGCAAGATCGATTACAATCAGTTCATGGACATGGTGGCGTCGTCTGCGCCCTCGGTCGGGCATTGCAACACGATGGGCACGGCGACCTCGATGAACAGCCTTGCCGAAGCGCTCGGCATGTCGCTCCCCGGCTGCGCCGCGATCCCGGCGCCTTATCGTGAGCGTGGGCAGATGGCGTATGAGACCGGGCGGCGGATCGTCGCCATGGTGCGTGAGAATCTCCGCCCCTCCGATATCATGACCAAAGCGGCATTCGAGAACGCGGTGGTCGCGGCGGCGGCACTCGGCGCCTCATCCAATTGCCCGATCCATATGATTGCGATCGCCCGCCATATGGGCGTCGATCACACGCTCGATGACTGGCAGCGTCTCGGGCCGGAGATTCCCCTTCTCGTTGATTGTCAGCCCGCTGGGCGCTTCCTCGGCGAAGCGTTCCATCGCGCCGGCGGCGTGCCGGCGGTGATGAAGGAACTGCTTGCGGCTGGCAAAATCGACGGCTCGGTGATGACGGTGACGGGGCGGACGCTCGCCGAGAATCTTGCCGGCGTGCCCGAGCCCGATCGCGAGGTGATCCGGCCCTATGACAAGCCGCTCCGCGAGCGCGCCGGCTATGTCGTGATGTCGGGCAATCTCTTCGAAAGCGCTGTGATGAAGACCAGCGTGATCGACGCCGCGTTCCGCCGCCGCTTTCTCTCCGACCCCGCCCACCCGGACGTGTTCGAGGGCAAGGCGATCGTCTTCGAGGGGCCGGAGGATTATCACGCCCGGATCGAGGATCCGGCGCTCGGCGTCGACGAGCATTCGATCCTGATCGTGCGCAATTGCGGCCCGGTTGGTTATCCGGGCAGCGCCGAGGTGGTGAATATGCAGCCGCCGGCCGCACTTCTGAAGCGCGGCATCGATGCGTTGCCGACGATGGGCGACGGGCGGCAATCGGGCACTTCCGGCAGCCCCTCGATCCTCAACGTGACGCCGGAGGCCGCGGTCGGCGGCGGGCTTGCGCTGTTACGCACCGGCGATCGCATCCGCGTCGATCTCACCAAACGCCGCGTCGATGTTCTGCTCGATGACGGCGAACTCGCCGCCCGCCGCGCCGCTTGGAGCCCACTTAAGCTCGATAACAAGACGCCGTGGGAGGAGATTTATCGAAGTATGGTCGGCCAGCTCGGCACCGGGGCGTGCCTTGAGCCCGCGACGCTTTATCTCGACATCATCACGACGCGCGGCGAATCGCGCAATAATCACTGAGAGCGGCGTGCGATCAAGTCGAGATAATCTCATCGGATAGACAACCAACTATGAATGAACCGGATATCCTAGCGAAAGGTGAGACGGCACTTCTGATCATCGATGTGCAGCGCGGGTTTGACGAGATCGAAGCGAGCGGTCTTGGTCGAAACAATCCTGGCGCTTTGATGGAAATCAGTCGATTGCTGGCTGCGTTCCGGGCGTGGAAAAAGCCGATTTTCCATATTCGGCATGAAGGAACGGCGCCCAATTCGTTTTTTTGCCCGGGTGGTCGAGGCTTTGCGGTCAAAGCGGAGGCACGCGATATGCCTGGGGAGCCAGTGATCGTCAAACGGGTCAACAGCGCATTCATCGGCACCGATCTCGAAGCCCGGCTTCGTGCGGTGGGCATTGGGACCCTTGTGATCTGCGGGGCAACAACCAATCACTGTGTCGAGACAACGACCCGGATGGCAAGTAATCTGGGATTCGATCCATGGCTAGTGCGAGACGCGACCTGGACATTCGACCGTATCGGCCCGGACGGCGACTGTCATGCGGCCGCCGACATTCACGCGATGACGCTTGCCAATCTGCACGAAGAGTTTGCGCGGATCGTAACGACATCGGAAATCATCACGATGCGCGGTGAATCGCGCAGTAATTACTAAGGAGGCAGAATTATGGCGGGAAGACTTGCCGGCAAAACGGCGTTCGTGACTGCGGCGGCGCAGGGGATCGGGCGGGCGAGCGCACTCGCTTTCGCCGCCGAGGGGGCGCGGGTGATCGCGACCGACGTCAATGAGGCGAAACTCGCCGACCTCAAGGCCGACAATCTCAGCACGAAGCGCCTTGACGTGATGGACCCGGCGGCCATCATCGCGCTCGCGGCCGAAACCGGCGCGATCGATATCCTCTTCAACTGCGCCGGCTTCGTCCATCAAGGCAGTATTCTCGACGCGACCGAGGAGGAGTGGCAATTCGCCTTCGACCTCAATGTGCGCTCGATGTTCCGCCTGATCCGCGCTTTCCTGCCCGGGATGCTCGCCCAAGGCGCGGGCTCGATCATCAACATGGCGTCGGCCGTCGGCAGCCTCAAAGGCGCGCCGAATCGCTTCGTTTATGGCGCGAGCAAGGCGGCGGTAGTCGGGATCACCAAATCGGTCGCCGCCGATACCGTGACCCGCGGCGTGCGTTGCAACTGTATCTGTCCCGGCACCATCCAGACGCCGAGCCTCGATGACCGCATCGCCGCCAATGCCGCGCAGGCAGGGTCGGTGGAGGCAGCGCGGGCAGCGTTCGTCGCTCGCCAGGCGATGGGGCGCTTGGGCACGCCAGAAGAGATCGCGGCGCTCGCGGTCTATCTCGCCAGCGACGAATCCCGCTTCGTCACTGGCCAGGCGATTGTGATCGACGGCGGCTGGACGATATAATCGGCGGAAGGAAACCCCTATGATCGAGGCTTATATCTGCGACTTCACCCGCACCCCGATCGGCCGCTATGGCGGCGTTTTGCGCGAGGTCCGCACCGATGATCTCGCAGCACAGCCGCTTCGCGTTCTGCGTGAGCGCCATGCGAGCGTGGACTGGGAGGCGGTCGATGAATGCCTGATGGGCTGTGCGAACCAGGCCGGCGAGGATAACCGAAATGTCGCCCGCATGGCGCTGCTGCTCGCCGGGCTGCCGGCGAGCATCGCCGGGGCGACGATCAACCGGCTCTGCGGTTCAGGTTTAGACGCGGTCGGCACGGCGGCGCGCGCCATTCGGACAGGCGAGGCCGATCTCATCATCGCCGGCGGGGTGGAAAGCATGACGCGGGCGCCGTTCGTGATGGCCAAGGCGAGCGAGGCGTTTCCACGCCAAGCCGAACTGCACGACACGACGATCGGCTGGCGCTTCGTCAACCCGGCAATGCGGGCGCAGTATGGCATCGATTCGATGCCGGAGACGGCGGAAAATGTCGCCGAAGAATTCCAGGTCGCGCGCGCCGACCAGGACGCCTTTGCGTGGCGGAGCCAGCAGCGCACCCAGGCGGCGATCGCGAGCGGGTTCTTCAAGCGCGAAATCACCCCGGTCACGATCAAGACCCGCAAGGGCGAAGTGGTGGTCGCGGATGATGAGCATCCCCGGCCCGAGACTACGCTCGAGGGGCTTGCCAAGCTCAAGACGCCGTTCCGCAACCCTGGAACCGTGACCGCAGGCAATGCCTCCGGCGTCAATGACGGTGCGGCCGCCTTGCTGCTCGCGTCAGAAAAAGCCGCTGCCCGCCATGGTCTGACGCCGCGGGCGCGGGTGGTCGCGATGGCGACGGCGGGCGTTGCACCGCGCATCATGGGCATCGGCCCGGCGCCGGCGACGGAGAAGCTGCTTGCCCGCCTCGGCCTCAAGATCGGCGACATCGATCTGATCGAGCTCAACGAGGCGTTTGCCGCGCAGGCTTTGGCGGTCACGCGCCAGCTTGGCTTGGCCGACGATGCTGAGCACGTCAATCCGCATGGCGGCGCGATCGCGCTCGGCCATCCACTCGGCGCTTCCGGGGCGCGGCTCGCGATGACTGCGGTCAGCGCGCTCGAGACACGCATCGCGCGGCGCGCCATCGTCACGATGTGCATTGGCGTCGGCCAGGGGATCGCGGCGCTGATCGAGCGGGTCTGACTGCGCCACCCGCCCCGCCGCGTTGACCGGGCGGGGCGCCGGGATTATTGACGAAACCTGTCAGCCCATCAGAGCAGGCTGGTTAGTTCGGGGGATATGAAGGCATGAAGGACGCGCCGAGCGCGTTGAGGATGGCGCGAAACAGCGATGGCAAATGGGTCGAGCGCCCGCTTTCGCCGCATTTGCAGATCTATCGCCCGCAAATCAGCTCCGCGCTTTCGATTTTCCATCGCTTCACCGGGGTCGGGCTCGGGGTCGGCACGCTGCTTTTGGTTTGGTGGCTCGCCGCCGCCGCCGGGAGCGATGCCGACTATGCCCGCGCTGCCGGTTTCATCGGCTCGCCGCTCGGGCTTTTGCTGCTGTTTCTCTGGACCGCGGCGTTGGTCTATCATTTTCTCAACGGCATTCGTCATCTCGCCTGGGATGCCGGGCTCGGGTTCGAATTGCCGCAAATGCATGCGAGCGGCAAGTTGGTTGTGATCGCGACCATTGTCCTGACCCTGCTCATCTGGGTCGTCGGTCTGGTGATCTGGTAGGGGAATGAAGGTGAGTAAGACGCATATGGTCACGATGCGCTCGCCGCTCGGGCGGGTGCGGGGGCTTGGATCGGCGAAATCCGGGACCGCGCATTGGTGGGCGCAGCGCCTGACCGCGATCGCGCTGGTGCCGCTTGCGATCTGGTTCGTGTTCGCGGTCCTTGCCCATCTCGGCGCGCCGCGTGAGGCCGTTGCGCATTGGATGGGGCGGCCGATCAACGCGGTTCTGCTGCTCGCGCTGAGCATCGCTCTCTTTCATCATCTCCATCTCGGCTTGCAAGTGGTGATCGAGGACTACATCCATACCGAGGCGGCGCGCCTTGCCGTGCTGCTCGCGATGCGGGCGGTGGTGGCGCTGCTGTTCTTGACCGCTTTGATCGCCATTTTGCGGATGGCGCTCTGACCGCCAGGGCCGTGAGTCAACTGACCGCTCAAGAGGGAGTCCGCTAACGCGCGGGCTCGAGGATGAAAAAATGAACGCGATTTCGAAGCCTTCGATCGGTGCCTATGACGTTATCGACCACGCTTATGAGGTCATCGTCGTTGGCGCCGGCGGCGCCGGGCTGCGGGCAACGCTCGGCATGGGTGCTGCGGGCCTCAAGACCGCCTGCATCACCAAGGTTTTCCCGACCCGCAGCCACACCGTTGCAGCGCAAGGTGGCGTCGCCGCTTCGCTCAGTAATATGAGCGCGGATGACTGGCGTTGGCACATGTATGACACCGTCAAGGGCTCGGATTGGCTCGGCGATCAGGACGCGATCGAATATATGTGCCGCGAGGCAATTCCGGCGGTCTATGAACTCGAGCATTTCGGCGTCCCGTTCAGCCGCACCGAAGACGGTAAAATCTATCAGCGTCCGTTCGGCGGGCACATGATGGAGTATGGCAAAACCCCGGCGCAACGTGCTTGTGCCGCCGCCGATCGCACCGGCCACGCCATCCTGCATACGCTCTATCAGCAAAGCCTGAAGCACGGCGTTGAGTTCTTCATCGAGTATTTTGCGATCGATCTGATCATGGATGAGGAGGGCGCGTGCCGCGGCGTTCTCGCTTGGTGCCTCGATGACGGCACGATGCATCGCTTCCGCGCACCGCTCGTCGTGCTCGCCACCGGCGGCTATGGCCGTGCCTTTTTCTCCTGCACCTCCGCCCACACCTGCACCGGCGATGGCGCTGGCATGGTGCTACGCGCCGGGTTGCCGACCCAAGACATGGAATTCGTGCAATTCCACCCAACCGGCATCTTCCCCGCCGGCTGCCTGATCACCGAAGGTGCGCGCGGCGAGGGCGGCTATCTCACCAATGCCGAGGGCGAGCGCTTCATGGAGCGCTATGCGCCGACCGCGAAGGATCTCGCCTCGCGCGATGTCGTGTCACGCTCGATGACCATCGAAATCAACGAAGGGCGCGGCTGCGGGCCAAATAAGGACCATATCCTGCTGCATCTCGAGCATCTCGGTGCCGAGATCCTGCATCAGCGCCTGCCCGGCATTTCCGAGACCGCGCGGGTGTTTGCCGGCGTTGATGTCACCAAGGCGCCGATCCCGGTGTTGCCAACGGTGCATTACAACATGGGCGGTATCCCGACCAATATCCACGCGGAAGTGCTGCGCCCGACCCAGGATAACCCGGACGTGGTGGTGCCGGGGCTGATGGCGATCGGTGAGGCGGCGTGTGTTTCCGTCCATGGCGCCAATCGGCTCGGCTGCAATTCTCTGCTCGATATCATCGTCTTCGGCCGCGCCGCCGCCCTCCGCGCCGCCGAAATCGTCAAGCCCGGCGCCAAGATCGCGCCCCTTCCCACGCGTGCCGGCGAAGCGGCGCTTGATCGCTTCGATGGCGTCCGCCATGCCAAGGGCGCGACCCGCGTCGCTGAACTGCGCGAGGCGATGCAGCGCACCATGCAAAGCCACGCTGCTGTGTTCCGCACCGCCAAGAGCCTCGCCGAGGGGGTTGCGAAAATGAAAACTCTTTGGGACGGCATGGCGGATATGACCCTCAGCGACCGCAGCCTGATTTGGAACAGCGACCTCATGGAGGCGCTGGAACTCACTAATCTCATGGGCAATGCCCTTACCACCATCACCAGCGCCGAGGCCCGCCATGAAAGCCGCGGCGCTCACGCCCATGACGATTACCCCGAGCGCGACGATGCCGAGTGGATGAAGCACTCGCTTTCCTGGTGCGATGCCAGGGGCGAAGTCACGCTCGCCTATCGCCCGGTGAAGATGCAGACGCTTTCCAACGAAGTGTCGGTGTTTCCTCCCAAAAAGCGGGTCTATTGAGCACCGAGAGGCAGACAACATGGTCGAATTCGCACTTCCCGCCAATTCCAAGGTCGGCCGGGGAAAGACCCACCCGGCGCCCAGCGGCGCCAAGCGCGCGAAAGAGTTCCGCATCTATCGCTGGAGCCCCGATGACGGCCAAAACCCGCGCATGGACAGCTACACGATCGATCTCGACCAGTGCGGGCCGATGGTGCTGGATGCGCTGATCAAGATCAAGAACGAGGTCGACAGCTCGCTCACCTTCCGCCGCTCCTGCCGCGAGGGCATTTGCGGCTCCTGCGCGATGAACATCGACGGCACCAACACGCTGGCCTGTTTGAAGCCGATCGATGAGGTGAAAGACGCGGTTCGCATCAATCCGCTGCCGCACATGCCAGTGGTGAAGGATCTGGTACCTGATCTGACAGGGGCCTATGCCCAGTTGCGCAGCATTGAGCCCTGGATGCAGGCCGACACGCCGCCGCCGCCCGATGCCGAACGGCGCCAGAGCCCGGACGAACGCGCCGCCCTCGATGGCATGTGGGAGTGCATTCTGTGCTTCTGCTGCACGACGAGCTGTCCCAGCTATTGGTGGAACGGCGATCGCTATCTCGGCCCGGCGGTGCTGCTCACCGCCTATCGCTGGATCGCCGACAGCCGTGACGAGGCGACGGGCAAACGTCTCGATGCCTTGGAGGATCCCTTCAAGCTCTATCGCTGCCACACCATCATGAACTGCACGCAGACCTGCCCCAAGGGTCTCAACCCGGCCAAGGCGATCGGCAAGATCAAACAATTGCTGGTCGAGCGCCAGGTCTGACCCAACACCGGGCGCAAGGCGGCGGGTGATGTTCGCGGGCGATATCACCGCGCCGCGCCGGCGGCTTGCCGCTTGGATGGATAGTATCGTTGTCGATCATGCGTTTTTTCGCGTTTTTTGGCATAATTTCGCGACCGTCGCGGAAGGCCGTCTTTATCGCGCCAATCACCCGACGCCGGCTTGGCTCGCCTATGCGGCGCGGCGCTATGGCCTGCGCACGGTGATCAATCTTCGCGGCGCGCGAGCTTGCGGCTCAGACGCTCTGACCCGCGATGCCGCCGCGCGGCTCGGGCTGCGCCATATCTACGCCCCGTTCGAGAGCCGCGGTGCCCCGCATCGCGACCGCATCCTCAATCTCGCGGCGATTTTCGCCGAGATGCGCGAGCCGGCGCTGATCCATTGCAAATCCGGCGCCGATCGCGCGGGGCTTGCGGCTGGTCTCTTCATCCTGATCCAAGGTGGTACCTCGGCGCAGGCGCTGGCGCAGCTTTCCTTGCGCTTTCTCCATTTCCGCCACTCGTCGACCGGCATTCTGGATGCGTTTTTCGCGATGTATGCGCGCGAGGGGGAAGGCCGAAAGCCGTTCTTGGACTGGGTGCGCGAGGAGTATCACGAAGATCGCTTGCGCGCTGAATTCCGCCCGAGCCGTATCGCGAGCCTCCTCAATGACCGGGTGCTGGCGCGCGAATAGGTGCCGCGATGTCATCCTCGCCACGCAGCGCTGCTGCCGTGATCGGCCCCCTGATCACCACGAAATAGGCGATCGCAGAGAAAACGCCGATCGCCGCACCCACCAGAAGGGCTGGGACGAACGAGCCGGTCTTGGTGACGATCAAGGCGGTAACGGTCGGGGCTAGCGCGCCGCCGAGATAGCCGCCGAAATTCTGAATGGCGCCGATCGAGGCGGTATAATTCGGCGGCGCCGCGACGGACGCCATCGCCCAGCAACTGCTCGAGGTCGCATAGCCGAGGAAAACGGCGGCCGAGATGCAGGCGATGGCGACCGTGTTGCTTTCGACCTCGGCGGCGAGAACGGTAAAAAGCGCCATGCCGATGAGGGCGAGCGACATCGGAACTTTGCGGGCGTTGATCGGCGAGAGCCCAAATCTCGCCAGCACATCGACGATCCAACCGCCGAAAATCCCGCCGACGACGCCCGCCACCGACGGGATGGCCGCCGCCCAACCGGTTTTGGCGATCGTCATATGGCGCTCGATTTCGAGATAGCCGGGGAGCCAGGCGGTATAGACCCAGGTGAGATAGATCGTGCCGAAATAGCCGAGAATCATGCCCCAGGTCATGCGAAAGCGAAACAGTCGCCGCCATTCGGCAAACCGCGTCGGCGCCTGCGCGCCGGGCGGGTCGCCTTCTGTGACGATCGCGGTTTCCTCGCGTGATAGAGGGACTGTTTCGATGTCGCGATAAATAAGATACCAAAGGCCGGCGACGACGAGGCCGGCAAATCCCATGATCAGGAACATCCAGCGCCAGCCGAAGGCGAGCATGAGAAAGGTGAGCAGGGGCGCGCCGATGGCGTTGCCGAGGGTCGACGCGCAATTGAAAACGCCGGTCGCGAGACCACGATTGCGCACCGGAAACCAGTCCTTGACGACGCGCGCGCCGGTCGGAAATTGCGGCGCTTCGCCAAGGCCGAGCAACATGCGGGCGGCGAAAAACTCGCCAAAATTGCGCACAAGCCCGCCTAAAGCCTGCGCGCCCGACCACAAAGCGAGGCCGAGCGACAGCAAAAGCCGTGGCCCGAGGCGATCGACCAAGGCGCCGGCTGGAAGCTGCGCGAAGGCATAGGCCCAAAGAAACGCCGAGAGCAAGTACCCCATATCGTTGATCGAGAGACCGAGATCATGGCGGACCAAGGGGTTGGCGATCGCCAGCGTCGCGCGGTCGATGTAATTGACGACGCCGCTCAGCACGAGAAGTGTGAGCGCCGCACGCTGCATGAAACGGATACGAGGCGTCGAGGCGGCGGCCATGGGTCTGTTTCCTCCGAATATTTCGAGCAGCATGCCGGGTCGCGCGCAATCAATCCAGCCCCGTTCAGGCTGGTCGTACGAGACGCGCTCGCAAGACGCGCCTCATTGCCTAGCCGCGATCAGGCAGCGCCGCGGCCAACCCCGGTTCTGGTCACGTCCGGCCGCAATCGGCTAATATCAACGCATGCGCATCCGCCCCGCCGCTCTCCCCGACATTCCCGAAATCCAAGCGATCTACGCTCATCACGTGCTCACCGGCACCGGCACTTTCGAGGAGGTCCCGCCCTCGGTCGAGGAGATGGCGGCGCGATTCGCGACGCTGACCGATGCCGGGGCGATTTGGCGGGTTGCCGCCGATGCGACGGGGGTTCTCGGCTATGCTTACGCCGCGCGCTATCACACCCGCTCGGCCTACCGTTTTACCGCCGAAGATAGCGTTTATGTCCGCGATGACCGGCGCGGCTGCGGCGTCGGGCGGGCGTTGCTTGCCGAACTCGTCGCCGCCGCGACCGCGGCCGGGTTTCGCCAGATGCTGGCGGTGATCGGCGATTCGGCGAATGTCGGCTCGATCGCGCTGCATCGCGATGCCGGCTTCACCGAGGCCGGGCGGCTGCTTGCCGTCGGGTATAAATTCGGGGGCTGGCGCGATGTCGTGCTGATGCAGCGCGCGCTCGGCGAGGGCGATACCACGCCGCCCTGAGGCCGGCGCCGGCGCGGGTTGCCGAGAGCGGGCGCTTGGGCATAAAGACGCTCTCGATCTCCCCCTCAAGACGAAAGCGAACCGCGCCTTGGCCTCTCCTACTCCCGAGCCTCACCGTTACGATTTTGCCGCCGCCGAGCCCCGCTGGCAGCGGGAATGGGCGGCGCGCGGCTGTTTTCATGTCGCCGACTGCCCAGCCGACGGGCGGCGCAAATATTATGTCCTGGAGATGTTTCCCTACCCCTCGGGGCGCATCCATATGGGGCACGTGCGCAACTACACGCTCGGCGATGTGGTTGCGCGGTATCAGCGCGCGCGCGGCGCGGTGGTTCTGCACCCGATGGGCTGGGACGCGTTCGGCCTCCCTGCCGAGAACGCGGCGCGCGAACGCGGCATCCACCCGGCGCGCTGGACCTATGACAATATCGCGACCATGCGCGGCGAATTGCAGCGTATGGGGCTCTCGCTCGACTGGAGCCGCGAATTCGCGACCTGCGATCCGAGCTATTATCGTCATCAACAGGCGCTGTTTCTCGATTTTCTCAAGGCCGGTCTCGTCGAGCGCCGGGAAGCCTGGGTCAACTGGGATCCGGTCGATCAGACCGTGCTCGCCAATGAGCAGGTGATCGACGGGCGCGGCTGGCGCTCGGGCGCGCCCGTCGAGAAAAAGCTACTCTCGCAATGGTTTCTCAAGATCACCCGCTTCGCGCCCGATCTCCTCGCGGCCCTCGAGACGCTGGAGCGTTGGCCGGAGCGGGTGCGGGTGATGCAGGAGAAATGGATCGGCCGCAGCGAAGGTGCGCGCGTGCGCTTTCCGCTTACCGAGGCCAAAGCCGACTTCGCCACGATCGAGGTCTATACCACGCGCCCGGACACGCTTTATGGCATGTCGTTTCTCGCGCTGGCACCGGAGCATCCGCTGGCCGCGGCGCTTTCCGCCGAAAACCCCGCGATCGCTGCCTTCGTCGCCGAATGCCGGCGTCTTGGCACCAGCGAGGCGGTGATCGAGACCGCCGAGAAGCAGGGGTTGGACACCGGCCTTCGCGTCCGCCATCCGTTTCTCCCCGATCAGACATTTCCCGTCTGGATCGCCAATTTCGTGCTCATGGAGTACGGCACTGGCGCGATTTTCGGCTGCCCCGCGCATGATCAGCGCGATCTCGATTTCGCCCGCAAATACCGCCTGCCGGTGCGCCCGGTGGTGCTGCCGCCGGGGGCCGAGGCAGCCTCGTTTGCGATCGGCGATGAGGCCTATGACGGGCCGGGAGCGGTATTCAACTCCGGCTTTCTCGATGGTCTCGCGGCGGATGCAGCCAAACGCGCGGCGATCGAGGCATTGGCGCGAGGCGGGCACGGCGAGGGCGTCGTGAATTGGCGTCTGCGCGATTGGGGGGTGAGCCGGCAGCGCTATTGGGGCTGCCCAATCCCCGTCATTTATTGCGAGGCCTGCGGCGTGGTGCCGGCGCGGGATCTGCCGGTGCTGCTGCCTGAGGATGTCAGCTTCGACCGGCCCGGCAACCCGCTCGATCATCATCCGACATGGAAACATGTTCCCTGTCCCGATTGCGGTCGCCCGGCGCGGCGCGAGACCGACACGTTCGATACCTTCGTCGACAGCTCCTGGTATTTCGCCCGCTTTTGTAGCCCACGCGCCGAGCGCCCGGTCGATCCCGAAGCGGCGCGGCACTGGCTGCCGGTCGACCAATATATCGGCGGCATCGAGCACGCGATCCTCCATCTCCTCTATTCCCGCTTCTTCACCCGCGCCATGCGTGCGACCGGCCACCTCGTCCTCGATGAGCCGTTCGCCGGCCTCTTCACCCAGGGGATGGTGACGCATGCCAGCTATCGTGGCGCCGATGGCCGCTGGCTTTATCCCGACGAAGTCGAAACCTTCGCCGATGGCAGCGCGCGCCATCGCGACACCGGCGAGGCGGTCAGCGTCGGCCGTGTCGAGGCGATGTCGAAATCGAAGCGCAACACCGTCGATCCCGGCGCGATCATTGCGCGTTACGGCGCCGACACCGCGCGTTGGTTCATCCTCGCCGACAACCCGCCGGAACGCGACATGGAATGGACCGAAAGCGGCGTCCAGGGGGCGTTTCGTTTCATCCAGCGACTTTATCGGCTGGTCGCCGAGATCGCGGCCGAGGGCGCGGCGCCTAAGGAGGCGTCGGCGAACCTTTCGGCCCCAGCCCGCGCCTTGCGCCAGGCAACCCATCGCGCCATCACCGCCGTCACCGAGGCGCTGGAAAATTTCGGCTTCAATGTCGCCGTCGCGCGCATCCATCAACTCGCCAACGCGCTGGCGGAAACGCCCGCCGGTGGCGACGCCGATCTCCGCTTCGCCCGTCGCGAGGCTGCGGGGACGCTTGCCCGGCTGGTCGCGCCGATGATGCCGCATCTTGCCGAGGAGTTGCAGACCCTCCTCGATCCCGAAGCGCGATTGATCGCCGAACAGCCCTGGCCGGAAGCCGATCCCGCGCTGCTCGCCCGCGATCAGGTGACGATCGCAGTGCAGGTTCTGGGCAAACTTCGCGGCACCGTGAGCCTGCCGCCGGGAAGCCCCGAGGCCGAGGTGGCGCAGCAGGCGCGGGCCGAGCCCAATGTCGCCAAGGCGCTTGCCGGCCGGCGCGTCGTCAAGCAGATTTTCGTCCCAGACCGGATCATCAATTTCGTCATCGCAGCAGACTGACTGTCTGATGAGGGGGAGAGACGCGATGCAGGATCATGCCCCACCCTTGCTTCTGTCTCGTCGGGTGCTGCTCTCCGCCGCCGCCAGCCTCGCGTCCGCGCTCGCCCTTCCGGGCTGTGGCTTCTCGCCGGTTTACGCGACAACGGCGAACGGCGATCCGGCACCGGAAGCGGTCGATCTCGCCGCCATCACCATCGGGCGAATTCCCGATCGCTCCGGCCAAGAGCTGAGCGAGGCGCTGCAGGAGCGCTTCAATTACGGCGGCGTCGGCGTCGCCCGGCGCTACGATCTCGACGTCAATTACAGCATCGGCGAGGAGAGCGTCGGCATCCAGCCCGATACTTCGGTCACCTATCAGCGGGTGATCGCGAACGCGACCTGGACGTTGCGCGGCCAGGATCCGGCGCATACCGTCATCACCACCGGCAAGGCGCACGCGATCGACGGGTATAATTTCATCGACCAGCAATTTTTCGACTCCACCCTCGAGGACGAAAAAGTCCGCTGGCGTCTTTCGCGCACGATCGCCGACATGATCACCATGGAACTGATCGCCTATTTCAAGCATCACCCGGCCAGCACCGACGCTTCATGAAGCTCGACAGCCGCGCCGCCGCCGCCGTTCTCGCCAATCCCAGGGGCTATCGCGCCGTTCTTCTTCATGGCCCCGATGCCGGGCTGGTGCGCGAGCGCGGCGCCGCGCTGGTGCGCGCCGTGCTTGGCGCCGGCGATGATCCGTTCCGTTTCGTCGAATTCGACCGCGAGGGCTTTCCCCGCATTCCTGAGGAGATGACGGCGCTGGCGCTCACCGGCGGGCGGCGCGTGGTGCGGGTGCGCGACGCCGATGATCGCGCCGCGAGCGCCGTTACCGCCGCGCTGGCCGGGCCGGGCGAGGCGCTTTTGGTGCTCGAAGCCGGGGAATTGCCAGCACGCTCCAAGCTTCGCGCTCTGATCGAACGCGCGCAAGACGCCGCGGCCATCGGTTGCTACCCGGAAGAGGGGCGGGCACTGAGCCAGACCATTCGCGCCCGATTGGAAGCGCACGGCGTTTCGATCTCTTCCGAGGCCTTGGACTGGCTCACCACCCGGCTCGGTGCCGACCGCATGGCGAGCGCCGCTGAACTCGAAAAGCTCGCCCTCTATGCCGGCGCAGGCGGTAAAATCGAGATCGCCGACGCGCAAGCCTGCACGGGCGATCTCGCCGGGCTTTCGCTCGATGACGCGCTGTTTGCGGCGACCGGGGGCGACCTTGCCCGCGCCGATCGCGCCTTGGAGCAGGCTTTGGCGGAAGGCACGGCGCCGGTCGGTGCCGTGCGCGCCGCCCTTCTTCATCTTCAGCGCCTGCACCGGGTGCGGGCGGCGATGGCGGCGGGAACCTCGGAAGCGGAGGCGCAACGGAACTTGCGTCCGCCGATCTTCGTCCGTCGCACCGGGGCATTTTCGGCGGCGCTGCGCCTCTGGCCAATCGAGGCGCTGTCGGTCGCCATGGAGAACCTGTTCGAGGCCGAGCGCGCCTGCAAGCAATCCGGGGCGCCAGCGGAAACGATCTGCCGCAACGCCATCGCAGCCCTTGCCCGCCGCGCCGCGCGTTTGGGTAAAACTAGGAATGGGCTTTATGCCCGCCCGAGGGTCCCTTGACGGGCGAGCTTGTCACCCATCCGCGTCGGCGCCGGCCAGCGCCGCGAGTGCCGTTGCGACGTCGAGACGGCCATCGTAAAGCGCGCGGCCGGCGATAACGCCCTCGATCTGGCCGTGTTCGAGGCGCGCTGCGGCGTGGGTCAGGGCGATGAGGTCGTCCACCCCGGCGACACCGCCGGAGGCAATCACCGGCACGTCGAGCCGGGCGGCGAGCGCCGCGGTCGCCGCGACATTGACACCCGAAAGCATACCATCGCGGCCGATATCGGTGAAGATGATCGCGGCGATGCCGGCATCCTGGATGCGGCGCGCGAGATCTTCTGCCGTGAGCGTCGAAGTCTCGGCCCATCCCTCGGTTGCGACCAGCCCGTCGCGGGCATCGATGCCGACGGCGATGCGGCCGGGGAAGCTGCGCGCGGCATCGCGCACCAGGTCGGGATTCTTGACGGCGGCACTCCCCAGAATGACGCGCGCGATGCCGAGCGAAAGCCAGCGCTCTATCGCCGCGAGATCGCGAATGCCACCGCCGAGCTGCACCGGAACCCGGCTTTCGGCGAGAATGGCGGCGACCGCCTCGGCATTCACCGCGCGGCCGGCAAATGCGCCGTTGAGGTCGACGACGTGGAGCCAGTGGCAACCCGCCGCCTGAAACGCCCGCGCCGGCGCCACCGGATCCTCGGCATAGACCGTTGCCTCCGCCATCGCGCCGCGCTTCAAGCGCACGCACGCCCCGTCCTTGAGGTCGATCGCCGGATAGAGGGTTAGCGTCATGCGATTTTTCCGCCCGGCTGGAGCAGTTTGTAGAAATAAAACCCGCGCACCGTGCGCCCCCGGATGCGGGCATAGACGGGATGCGTGCCCCAACGCGTATAACCGAGCGATTCATAGAGCCGGATCGCCGCCTCTTGCGTTTCGCGTACGTCGAGATTGATGACGTGATAGCCGAGCGCCCGCGCCCCTTCCTCGGCGCGCTCGGTGAGCAGGCGGGCGAGGCCGTGGCCGCGGGCGTAGGGCGCAATGAAACTGTGCATCAGCGTCGCGGCGAAAGCCTGTGCCTCGTTGTTGCGTGGCGGGCGCACGAGCTGCGCCGAGCCGACGACGACACCGTCGAGACGGGCGATGTAAAGCTCGCGTTCCGGCACCAGCAGCAGCCCCTGAAAATAGCGCTCCAGCGCCGCCCGCCCTGGCGGGTTGACCCAGCCGAAGCCGCCGCCCTCGAGGATCGCGGCATCCGCCGCCTCGCACAACGCCGCCAGATCATCCTCGTCGAGCGCGCTCGCGCGCTCGACCAGCAACTCCCGCCGGCGCTCGCTCATGGCTGCCGGGGAGGCTGCCAGCGGAGGAAATTCCCGAGAATGCGCAAGCCGACCTCCTGGCTTTTCTCGACATGGAATTGCGTGCCGGCGCGGTTGCCGGCGGCGACCATGGCGATGACCTCGCCGCCGTAATCGGTGGTCGCCAGAACTTGGTCGCGGCGGGCGCCGGTGAGGGCATAGCTATGCACGAAATAGGCGTGATCGCCGGGAGCGAGCCCAGCGAGTAATGGATGCGCGGGCTGGACGAAGGCAAGCCCGTTCCAACCCATCTGCGGCAGGCGCAAGCCTGGCGCCGAGAGCGGCGCGATCTCGCCGGCGATCCAGCCGAAACCTGGCGTCACGCTGTGTTCCAAGCCGCGTTCGGCCATCAATTGCATGCCGACGCAAATGCCGAGAAACGGCGCCCCGCGCTCGGTTGCAGCGATGATCGCGGCGCGGAGGCCGGTAATCGCGGCGAGCCCCGCGGCGCAATCGGCGAAAGCACCCTGGCCGGGCAGCACGATGCGATCGGCGCTGGCGACGCGGGCGGGGTCAGCGGTGATCTGCACGTCAGCCGCCATCCCCTCACGTTCGGCGGCAACCGCAAGCGCGCGGGCGGCGGAGGCAAGATTGCCGCTGCCATAATCGATCACCGCGACGTTCATCGCCGGCCGCTCCCGGCGAGGAATGCCGGCGCGAGTTCCGGCCGCGCCGCGAGCAGTCGGGCGCAGGCCTCGAACTCGCCCGTCGCCGCGATCACGGCGCTTTCGCCATAGCCACGCCAGGCGAGTGCGATGCGGCGCAGATCCTGCCCGAAAAGACCGAGCAGCCAGTGAAGAGCAAGGGCGAGCGGCCACAACGCCGGCAGCCGCGCGATCGCTGCCGTCACCACGATCTCGGCCGCCACCACCAGCGCAGCGGCGATCCAGGCGCGATGAAAGGCAAGCCAGAGTGGACCAAAGACCATCGCGCCGAGCGAAAACCCTTCCCGCACCAGCACTGGCGCCTGATTTTGGGCGAGATGCGCGGTATAAAATCTCACAGACTTTCCTTGGTCGAAGGCACCGCCTCGCCGAGCCGCGGATCGCGGGTCAGCGCCATGCGCAGTGCCCGCGCCGTTGCCTTGAAACACGCCTCGGCGAGGTGATGGGTGTTGTGTCCGGCGCGGGCGATAAGATGGAGCGTGATCCGCGCATTGCCGGCGAGGGCGCGAAAGAATTCCTCGAACAATTCGCTATCCATCTCGCCGACCTTCCCGCGCGGGAAGGTGACGGCGAAGGCGAGATGGGCGCGGCCCGAACAATCGAGCGCCGCCTCGACCAGGGCCTCATCCATCGGCACCAGCGCTTGGCCGAAGCGGGTGAGGCCGCGCTTGTCACCCATCGCCTCGGCTAGCGCTGAGCCGAGCACGATCCCGACATCCTCGACGGTATGGTGAAAATCGACATGCAAATCGCCGCGCGCCTGGACGCGGAGATCGAATAACGCGTGGCGGGCGAGCGCGGTCAGCATATGGTCGAAAAACCCGATGCCGGTCGCGATCTCCGCCCGCCCCGTGCCATCGAGGTCGAGGGTCAGGGCAATCTCGGTCTCCGCCGTGCGGCGGTTCTGGGTGACGATCCGCGACATCGGCGCAGCACTAGCCCGAATACGGGGGGAAATAAAGCGGGCAGGCGCCGCCCGGGCGGCGCCTGTCCCATCTCAGGCGGCGATCACGCGCTGACGCTGTTCACCTAGCCCCTCGATGCCGAGGCGCATGGTCTGGCCGGGCTTGAGGAACACTGGCTCCGGCTTGATCCCCATGCCGACGCCAGGCGGCGTTCCGGTCGAGATGATGTCGCCGGGATGGAGCGTCATGAAATGGCTGACATAGCTCACCAGCTTGGCGACGCCGAAGATCATCGTTGCGGTGCTGCCGTTTTGCATCCGCTTGCCATCGACCTCGAGCCAAAGCGCGAGCGCTTGCGGATCGCGCACCTCGTCGCGCGTCACGAGCCAGGGGCCGACCGGGCCGAATGTGTCGCACCCCTTACCTTTGTCCCAGGTGCCTCCGCGCTCGATCTGGTATTCGCGCTCACTGACATCATTGACGATGGTATAGCCGGCGACGTGCTCGAAGGCGGCGCTTTCGGCGACGTAGGACGCGGCTTTGCCGATAACGATGCCGAGTTCGACCTCCCAGTCGGTTTTTTTCGACCCGCGCGGGATTTTCACGTCATCGTTCGGCCCCTGGAAGGCCCCGAGCGATTTCAGGAAGACGATCGGTTCTTTCGGGATCGGCGAGCCAGTTTCGGCGGCGTGATCGGCGTAATTGAGGCCGATGCAGACGAAGTTGAGCGGCCGCGCGACCGGCGCGCCGATTCGCGGCTGGCCGGCAACGAGCGGCAGGCCTTTCCAGTCGAGCGCCCGTAATTTGGCGAGCCCGGCATCGAGCAGCACCGCACCGGCGATATCGGGAACAACGCCCGAGAGATCGCGAATCCCCCCCTCGGGGTCGAGCATCGCGGGTTTCTCGGCCCCCGCCGGGCCGACGCGCAGCAATTTCATTCCAGTCTCCTCCTCATACAAACATAAATAAGGCCAAAATTTTGCGCCGATCCCCGCGCGAAGGCAATAATGCCGGAAAGAAAATTTAAAAAACTTCTTTTGACTTCAGAAAAAGAAGAAAAAAGACTTTCTCTCCGGTTTCCTGAAGCGAGCAGTGCCGCAGGTACTACTCAACTGACAAAAGTTTTTTGGTTCTTTTTTTCAAAAAAGAACAAATCACTCTCTCTTATTTACGGCTTTTCCGGCCCGGCATCGAGCAGCGCCAGATTCTGTTCGGCGAGATCGCTCGTCGGGGTATCGGGGGCGAGCGCCATCGCCCGTTCCCAATCCGCCCGGGCGCCGCTCAAATCTCCGAAACGCTGGCGCTGAATGCCGCGTTCCAGCAAGGCATCGGGATTATCGGGGTCGAGTGTCAGCGCCGCCTCCACGTTTTCCGCCGCGCGATCGAGTTGGTCGAGTTCCCGCCACGCCGCGGCGCGATAGACCAAGGCGTCGGGCCGCCGCGGATCGAGCGCCAAGGCACGATCGAGATCGACGATCGCATCAGCGTAATGCTCCGCCGTCGCCGCGGCGACCGAGCGATCGATCAACAAATCGGGATCGTCAGGGGCAAGCATCAGCGCCAGCGTCGCCGCGCCATAAGCGTGGCCGGCATCGCCAGCCATCAGCCAGGCTTGCACCGCCTGGCCTAGGATCATCGCCCGCGCCGCTGCCGGCGCCGCGCTCTCGGTGCCGAGTTTTTCCAGGATTTCGGCACCGCTCTCGGCATTGCCGAGGGCGATTTCGGCAAGGCCATAACAATGCGTTGCGCCGTCGCCGCCGCCGGTCGCCTCCCAGGCCTCGGCGAAGCCATGCGCGCCGAGCGGATCCTTGGCTAACATCGCGAGGCAATCCTCATAATCCTTACCCGATGCGATGCGTGGCGGCACCGGCGGCACCGGCAGCGCTTCCGCCATGTCCGGCGCGACGGCCGCGCGCATCCGCAGGCCGGCGATGCCACCCGCAATGGCGATCGACAACAGCGCCGCCCCACCCCCGAAGATCAGCCATCGCCGGTCCATGATGGCGCTAATCTAGCCTTTTGCCGGCGCTTCGGGCAAACATCAGAGCATGATGGAGAGCGCCTCTCTGCTGATTTTCGGCCTCGGCTATTGCGGCCGCGCGGTAGCGGCGCTGGCGCGCGCGGCCGGCTATCGCGTCGCCGGGACGACGCGGGCCGGCGGGCCGGGGGCACTTCGCTTCGACGATGTGGCCATACCCTTGGCCGAGGCAACCCACCTCCTGATCACCGCGGCGCCGGAAGAAGGCAACGGCGATCCGGTGCTCGCCCGCTACCGCACCGAAATTGCCGCGGCGCCGCGTCTGCGCTGGATCGGCTATCTCTCTTCGACCGGGGTCTATGGCGATCGCGGCGGAGAGTGGGTCGATGAGACGACATCGCCGCGCCCGGCCTCGCCGCGCACCGAGCGCCGGGTCGCCGCCGAGCGTGCGTGGCAGGCGTTCGCTGGCCACTGCGCGGTCGATGTGTTTCGCCTCGCCGGGATTTATGGCCCCGGGCGCTCTGTGTTCGATGATCTCCGCGCCGGGCGGGCGCGCCGGATCATCAAGCCCGGGCAGGTGTTCTCGCGTATTCATCGCGACGATATCGCTGATGCCATCCTCGCCGCGATGACGAACGCCCCGGCGCGCGGCACGCGGGTCTTCAACCTCGCCGATGACGAACCGGGCGCGAGCGCCGCGGTGATCGAGGAAGCGGCGCGCCTTCTCGGCCTGCTGCCGCCGCCGGCCATCCCCTTCGCCGACGCGGCACCGACGATGAGCGCGATGGCGCTGAGTTTCTGGGCGGAAAATCGTCGTGTTCGGAGCGAGATCAGCAAGGGCGCGCTCGGCCTCGCCTGGCGCTATCCGAGCTATCGCGAGGGTCTAGCTGCCATCCTCGCCGAGGAGACCGCCGAGGGTCGCGCCGAGCAAGGCGAGATCGGTGGGACGCGATAGCCGGTGATCGCCGTCCTTGATCAGGGTGACGGTGACATCGCCGCCGGTGATCCGCTCGGCGAGGCGGAGCGATAATTCCCATGGCACGTCGGGATCGGCCTGGCCATGCAAGAGGCGGACCGGCGCGGTGAGCGCGATCGGCCCTTCGAGCAAGAGATGGCGGCGGCCATCCTCGATCAGCGCCCGGGTGATTGGTGTCGGCGGCCCGTAGGCGCTCGGCGCCATGATTTTGCCGTCATGCATCAGGGTCTCGCGCGCCGAAAACGGCAGCGCCGCCCAGATCAGTGCCTCAGTGAAATCCGGCGCCGCGGCGATGCCGATCAGCCCGGCGAGGCGCGGCGCCCGGGCTAACGCGACCAAAAGCGCAAGCCAACCACCCATCGAAGAGCCGATCAACAGCAGCGGGCCATCGCTCAGCGCGTCGATGATGTCGAGCGCGTCGTCGCGCCAGCGCCCGATCGTTCCCTCCTCGAAGCGGCCATCGCTCGCGCCATGGCCGGAATAGTCGAAACGCAACACCGCTTGGCCGCGCGCGGCGCAGAATGCGGCGACGAAACGCGCCTTCTCGCCCTCCATGTCGCTCGCGAAACCAGGGAGAAACACCACCGTCGGCGCCCGCCCCGCCTGCCGCGCATAGGCGAGCGGCGGCAATCCCGTGCGTTGCAAGCGACCCCGTTCTTCTTTCATGAGATTGCCCCGTTCATCAGGAGTTTGCCAAGGGACTGACGGGGTGAGCATAACACGAACCCGGCGATTTCACCGCTCCCCTTGCGCGCGGCGGCGGCGGCCCATAGTTTCCGCCCGGCGGGGCGTGGCGCAGTCTGGTTAGCGCGCGTGTTTTGGGTACACGAGGCCGCCGGTTCGAATCCGGCCGCCCCGACCAGCGCGGAACCGCCGCGCAAGGCGATATGCCGACGAGGAGAGAGAGCGATGACGCGCCGAGCCCGGATCTATCAGCCGCCCAAAACCGCGATGCAGTCGGGCCAGGCCAACACCCATGACTGGGTGCTGGAATTCGAGCCCACCGCGCCGCGCCAGCACGACCCGTTGATGGGCTGGATCAGCAGCAGCGATACCGAAACCCAGATCCGCCTTCGCTTCCCGACCCGCGAGGCGGCGATGGCCTATGCCGCCCGGCACGCCATCCCCTATGACCTCGAACTCCCCGCCCGCCCGCGCTTTCGCCCCAAGGTCTATGCTGAGAATTTTCAATATCGCCGCCGCGAAAACTGGACCCATTAGACCAAGCGGCGCCCTTAGCTCAGTCGGATAGAGCAACAGCCTTCTAAGCTGTGGGTCGGTGGTTCGAATCCACCAGGGCGCGCCATTTTTCAAAGAATTAAGCGGCGATGATTTGCTCTTCGGGGGCACAAGCTCTTTCGGGGGCACAAATTTGGCTTGTTCATCTGGCCGCGGCATCGCGGGGGCAAGCTGGGGCTGGGCTCGCTTGGCGTGTGATTGAGCTGCCCATGCTGTCAAACCATCTCACATCGCCGGAACATCCGTAGCAATTCGTGACGCAGTAGAATATTTCTCCCAAAGCCGTCTTCCCCTTAAGCCGTGTGCCGCCCTGCGCGCCGCACGCGATGATCAGCCTACCGACGACGGTGGCGAGTTTTTTTTCAGCTGTTGCGGCCATACTCGCGTATACTCTATCCCTTCGCCATGACCCAACCAAAAAGCATGCCAAGGATGATCGGCCAGATGGGTGCAACCCTATGAAGCGCATCGATTTTCAGACCCATCCCGACCGTTATCGTCATTGGCGGATGCAATGCGAGGGGCGTGTCGCGCGGCTTCTCATGGATGTCGATCCGGGATGCGGCATCGCTGAGGGCTATGAATTGAAACTCAATTCCTATGATCTCGGCGTTGATATCGAACTCGCCGATGCGGTCCAGCGGCTGCGTTTTGAACATCCCGAAATTGGCGCCGTGGTGCTCGGCTCGGCCAAGGAAAACGTCTTTTGCGCCGGCGCCAATATCCGCATGCTCGCTGGCGCCTCGCATGGCCATAAAGTCAATTTTTGCAAATTTACCAATGAGACGCGGCTTGCGATCGAGGATGCGAGCGCTCATTCCGGTCAAACCTATCTCGCCGCCGTGAACGGCACCGCGGCCGGTGGTGGCTATGAGTTGGCGATGACCGCGGAGCATATCCTGCTGATCGATGATCGCCGCTCGACGGTTTCCCTGCCCGAGGTCGCGCTGCTCGCGGTTCTCCCCGGCACCGGCGGGCTGACGCGGCTGACCGACAAGCGCCGCGTGCGTCGCGATCGCGCCGATCTCTTTTGCCTGATGGAAGAAGGTGTGCGCGGCGCGCGGGCGCTGGCGTGGCGGCTCGTCGATGAGGTGGTGCCGCCGAGCGCCTGGGAGGCCACCATCGCCGCCCGCGCCGAAGCTTTTGCCGCGCGGAGCAATCGTCCGGCGGCGGCGCGAGGCATCGCCCTTACCCCGCTTGCGCGCGAATTTTCCGCCGATGCGATCCACTATCCAACGCTCGACGTCACGATCGACCGCGCCGCGCGCCGCGCCGATCTCCTCATTCATGGCCCCGACAGCTTGCCCCGCGATCTTGAGGGGATTTTTCAGGCGGGCGCGAGTTTCTGGCCGCTCGCCTTTGCCCGCGCGCTCGATGATGCGCTCTTGCATCTGCGGACCAACGAACCCGAGATCGGCACTTTGGTTTTTCGGGCACGCGGCGATCTCGAGGCCGTGCAAGCCGCTGATCGGCTGCTCGAGGGGTATCGCGAGGACTGGCTGGTGCGTGAAATCCTGCTTTATCTCAAGCGGGTTTTCAAACGCCTCGATATGACCTCGCGCAGCCTGATGGCGCTCGTCGAGCCGCGCTCGTGCTTTGCCGGAACCCTCGCTGAGATCGTGCTCGCCGCCGATCGCGCGCTGATGCTGGAGGGGCCGGATGGCGGGCAAGCGGTCGCCCGCCTGGCTCTCGGCCCGCTCAATTTCGGTGCCTACCCGATGGGTAATGATCTGACCCGCCTTGGCGCGCGTTTTCTCGATGATCCTGCCGGGCTCGCCGCGGCACGCGATCTCCTCGCCACCCCGCTCACCGCCGAGGCGGCCGAGGCGGCGGGTTTGATCACGCTTCGCTTCGACGATGTCGACTGGGAGGACGAGGTGCGGATCATGCTCGAAGAACGCGCGAGTTTTTCGCCGGATGCGCTGACCGCGATGGAGGCCAATCTTCGTGTCCCCGGTCCCGAAACCATGGAAACACGCATTTTCGCCCGCCTCACCGCCTGGCAGAACTGGGTGTTCCAGCGCCCGAATGCGATCGGTGAGCGGGGCGCGTTGAAACGCTATGGCAGCGGGGTGCAGCCCGATTACGATTTCCGCCGCGTCTGAGATAGCGCGGCGAGACGGCGAGAGGACGGGGAGAAAACGAAAATGCCTGATGGAATGGACGTCGATTATGATGGTCTGATCCCGAACAATGTCGGCCTCAATGCCGATACGCGGGTGAAAAAGGCGCTCGAGACCTGGCATCCCGGCTATATCGATTGGTGGAAGACGATGGGGCCGGAGGGATTCCAGGAAAGCCTCGTCTATCTCCGCACCGCGGTCGGGGTCGACCCCGAGGGATGGGCGAAATTCGATTACGTGCGCATGCCGGAGTACCGCTGGGGGATTCTGCTCGCCCCGGCCGTGCCCGATCGCCGTATCCCGTTCGGCGCCCACAAGGGCGAGAAGGCGTGGCAGGAAGTCCCCGGCGAATACCGCGCGATGCTGCGCCGTCTGATCGTCATCCAGGGCGATACCGAGCCGGCCTCGGTTGAGCAGCAGCGCCATCTCGGCGCGACCGCCCCCTCGCTTTACGATCTCCGCAATCTCTTCCAGGTCAATGTCGAGGAGGGGCGGCATCTCTGGGCGATGGTCTATCTTCTCCACAAATATTTCGGCCGCGACGGCCGCGAGGAGGCGGAAGACTTGCTCCGTCGCCGCTCGGGCGATCGCGATGCGCCGCGCATGCTCGGCGCCTTCAACGAGGCGACGCCGGATTGGCTCTCATTTTTCATGTTCACCTTCTTCACCGACCGCGACGGCAAGATGCAATTGGCGGCGCTGGCGCAATCGGGGTTCGATCCGCTGTCGCGCACCTGCCGCTTCATGCTGACCGAGGAAGCGCATCACATGTTCGTCGGCGATTCGGGAATCTCACGCACAATTCAAAGGACGTGCGAGGCGATGCGCGCGGCCGGGATCGAGGATCCTTTGGCGATCGAGCGGGTACGGGCGCTCGGTGTCATCGATCTGCCGACCATTCAGAAAAAGCTCAATCTCCATTTTTCGCTCACCCTCGATCTCTTCGGCAATGAAATCAGCACCAATGCCGCCAATGTTTTCCATGCCGGGCTCAAGGGGCGCTATCGTGAGGACAAGCTGACCGACGACCATCAGTTGCTGAACGACACCTATCCGGTGCTTCGCCTGGTCGATGGCGTGATCCGCAAGCAGGAGGTGGCGGCGTTGTCGGCGCTGAACATGCGGCTGCGCGACGATTACGTTGCGGATTGTCTCTCCGGCGTGCGGCGCTGGAACGCGTTGATCGAGAAACTCGGCATCGATTTCGCCTTGCGCCTGCCGCATGTCGCGTTCAATCGCCGGATCGGCGAGTTCGCGGCGATCGAAACCGATCCTGACGGCGAGATCATGAGTGCCGCGGAATGGCAAGCGCGGCGCCATGAGTTTTTGCCCAACGCGGCGGATGGCGGCTTCATCGCGAGCCTCATGCGCCCGCATTACGCGCCCGGGCAATTCGCCTCCTGGATCGCGCCGCCGAAAACCGGCATCGACAACAAGCCCGGCGATTTCGACTATGTGCGGCTTGACGGGTGAGCCTGAGGACGGTTCTCGCCTGACGATAGGCCCTGCCGATATCACGGCCTTCCGGGAACGCGGTGGCGGAAGGCGAGGGCTTCTGCGATGTGTTCGCGGCGCACGCGGGCGGCACCCGCGAGATCGGCGATGCTACGCCCGACCCGGAGGATCCGGGTAAAGCCGCGCGCCGAGAGGCGCAGCTTCTCCGCCGCGTGCTCTGCGAAAGTTCGCGCGTCATCGGCAAGCGCGATGGCGCCGGGTTCGGCTTCAACATTGGGCGCCCCGCCGCGGGCGCGCATCCGTTCGCGGGCCTCGGCGATCCGCGCGCCGACGACGGCCGATCCCTCGCCCGCAGGCGCACGCGACAGTTCGGCCGGCGGCACCGGCTGCACCATCACCGTGAGATCGATGCGATCGAGCAGCGGGCCGCTGATGCGGTTCAGATACTCCTCGCCACAGCGGGGCGCGCGGGTGCATTCGCGGCTGGCATCGCCAAGATGGCCACAGCGGCAGGGGTTCATCGCGGCGACGAGCTGAAAGCGCGCGGGATAGGTGATGTGCGCGGCAGCGCGCGAGACGGTGGTGCGTCCGGCCTCCATCGGCTGGCGCAGCGCCTCCAGCGCCGGGCGGGGAAATTCCGGCAATTCGTCGAGAAACAGCACACCGCGGTGGGCGAGCGAGACCTCGCCCGGCCGCGCGCGCTGGCCGCCGCCGGTG
The DNA here is from genome assembly GCF_049965395.1 of Acidibrevibacterium sp. Taxonomy (NCBI): domain Bacteria; kingdom Pseudomonadati; phylum Pseudomonadota; class Alphaproteobacteria; order Acetobacterales; family Acetobacteraceae; genus Acidibrevibacterium; species Acidibrevibacterium sp. The sequence goes on along the minus strand of NZ_JBMFWJ010000009.1, from coordinate 57,768 downwards.
AGCGCTGCCATGGAGGCGGAATGGTGCGGCTCACGATAGGGCGGGCGCATGACGAGGCGCCCTTCCTCCAGCATCCCGGCGACGGAGTGGATCATGCTCACTTCGAGCGCTTCTTCCGGGCTGAGATCCGGCAAAAGCCCGGGCAGCCGCGCCGCGAGCATCGATTTCCCGGCGCCCGGCGGCCCGATGAGGAGCAGGTTATGGCCCCCGACGGCGGCGATTTCGAGCGCCCGCCGGGCGCTTTCCATCCCCTTCACCTCGGCAAGATCGGGGCCGCCAATGGCTGCCGGTGGCATCGCCGGCGCCGGCGGGCCGAGCATCTGCGTGCCGCGGAAATGGTTGATCAGCGAGAGAAGGTCGTCCGGCGCGACGATATCGATATGCCCCGCCCAGGCGGCCTCGCCGCCTTGCGCCCCGGGGCAAATCAGGCCGAGATCGAGCGCGACCGCGGCGATCGCCGCCGGCAGCACGCCCGCGACCGGGGTAAGCCTGCCATCGAGCGACAATTCGCCAAGCGCCGCGAATTGCGCGATCTCCGCGCTGGGGAGCACCTCCATCGCGGCGAGCACGCCGAGCGCGATCGGGAGATCGAAATGGCTGCCTTCCTTGAGGAGATCGGCGGGCGCGAGATTGACGATCACCCGCTTGGGCGGCAGCGCCAATCCCATGGCGGTGAGGGCGGCGCGCACCCGCTCGCGGGCCTCACCGACCGCCTTGTCGGGCAGGCCGACGACCAGAAAGGAAGGAAGCCCCGGCGCGATCTGCACCTGCACCTCGACCGGCACCGCCTCGATCCCGGAAAACGCGAAGGAGGGGATGCGCGCGATGCTCATCGGGCGCGGAGCGGATACGAAACCGTCTGTGGCCGGTGGCGGGAAAGATGACACATCACCCCGCTTTCCTGCACGATTGCGGCTTCTCTCGGCAAGAGCATGGGAGCTGGGCAATGCAATTTTCTTTTCTGACGCGAGGCGTGATCTGAGGTCTCGCGATCCTTGCGGGCTTTCTCCTCGCACTGGCGCCCGTCGCCGCCAGCGCTGGTGGCGCGGTCGATGCGAGCAGCCTCGATCATAAGCTCATTCTCGGCTATAAGGGGGCGTTTGCCTGCCCCGGCGATCCGGCAACCGGCGGGCACTGGGTGCACTGGTTCGACGGCACCGCGCCGACGGTCGATCTGCTGCCAGCGGTCGACGAGCTTGCCGCCGGAGAGCGCTGCGCGACCGCACTGAAAACCCCGGCGGGGGCGCCGGTTTTCGTCTATTCGGCGCAAAATCCGGCGACGGTCGATCGCCATTTCCAACGGCTGCGCCAATATGGCTTGGATGGTGTTGCGTTGCAGCGCTTCGGGATCGCGCTGCGCGAGCCGAAGGCGCGGACGTTGATCGACCGGGTTCTCGCCAATGTCCAGGCGGCGGCGGTAGCGAACGGGCGGATTTTCTTCGTGATGTATGATCTCTCGGGGCTCGCGGATGATGATCTCGGGGTGATTGCCGCGGATTGGCATCGGCTCGCAGCCGATGGTCTGACCGCGAGCCCGGCCTATGCCCGTCATCGCGGCCATCCGGTGCTGGCGCTCTGGGGGCTCGGCTTTCCCGATCGTCCGATCACGCCGGGCGGGGCGGAGATGCTGCTTGCGGCACTCCGGCGCGAGAGTGCTGCGTTCGGCGGGGTGACATTGCTCGGCGGCGTGCCGGCGGGATGGCGGACGCATGATTTCGATGCGAGCCACGATCCCGGCTGGGACGCGGTTTATCATCAGTTCGATATCATCAGCCCCTGGGCGGTTGGGCGCTTTGGCGATGATCGCGGCGCCGCGCTGTTTGCCGCGACCCGCATCGCCCCGGATATCGTCGCGCTGCGGGGGACCGGGATCGACCATATGCCGGTGATATTTCCCGGATTTTCCTGGCATCATCTGATGGACGCGCGCCATGCGCCGGGGCCGCATCCATTGAATGCTATTCCACGGCGCTGCGGCTGGTTCTTCTGGCATCAGGTCTATAACGCGGTGCATGCCGGGGCGGGCATGCTCTATGGCGCCATGTTCGACGAGGTGGACGAAGGCACGGCCTTGTTCAAGCTGGCGCCAGACGATGCGGCAGCGACGCCGGGATTTCTGACACTCGACGCCGATGGCTGCGGCTTGCCCGAGGATTGGTATTTGCGGCTTTCCTCGGCAGCGGCCGCAGCACTGCGCGGCGCTGCCCGGTTGACCACGGATTTGCCTCTCACGCTTCCGCCACCGTGAGGGGATAAAGCGCTAAGGCCAGCGAACTTCGGGCGGGAGGCTCATCAGAATCGCCTCGATATTGCCCCCGGTTTTCAGGCCGAACAGGGTGCCGCGATCATAAAGCAGATTGAATTCGACATAGCGGCCGCGGCGGATGAGCAAGTGCTCGCGCTCGGACGGCGTCCAGGAGGCGCGCATGCGGCGGCGGACGATCTCGGGGTAGATATCGAGGAATGCCTCGCCGACCGCGCGCGTGAAGGCGAAATCCCGCGCCGCGTCGTCGCTTCGCAAATGGTCATAGAAAATGCCGCCTAGGCCGCGCCGCTCGCCACGGTGGGGTAGGTAAAAATACCGGTCGCACCAGTCTTTGAAGCGCGGGTAGTAATCAGGATCAAAGGCGTCGCAGGCGACGCGCAGGCGGTCATGAAACGCTGCCGCGTCGGCTTTGGCGGCCGCGCTCTCGGGGGCCGCGGGGGTGATATCGGCGCCGCCCGCGAACCACCCCTCGGTGGTGACGATCAAGCGCGTGTTCATATGCACCGCCGGCACGTGCGGGCTTCGCATATGGGCGACCAGGCTGATCCCGCTCGCCCAAAAACGCCGGTCCGCGGCGGCGCCCGGAATCTGGGCCGCAAAATCGGGGCTGAATTCGCCCCAGACGGTGGAGACGTTGACCCCGACCTTTTCGAACACCCGCCCATGCATGAGCCGCATTTCGCCACCGCCGCCATCATCGCCGCCATTGGCGTCGCTCTCAGACAGGCGGCGCCAGCGTTTGGCATGGAAGCGGCCGGGAGGGGCATCGGCGATGTCGGCCTCGTCCTCGATCGCCTCAAAGGCGGCGCAAATCCTCGTGCGCAGCGCCTCGAACCAAACGCGGGCGGGCTCTTGCAGGGCGTGATGGGGGAGGGGGGGGACCATATCCGGCGTTATGGCGGCGGCAGCAGATTCTGTCGATGGTGTGTGTCGTCGCGCGCGAAAAAATCGTTGTGTCAATCCCGATTCCAGGGTTGACGGGGGCGGCGCCGAGGGGTCTGTTGCAGTCGCTCATGGGCCCGCCTAATATGCGCGCGACTCATAGCTGGCAGGCAACCCCGGTCTTTTTTGGGGGTCTGTTTTATGTGGTGTTTCTTCGAGTAGTGTTTCGCAGGGCAATAACGCCGCGGCAGACGCGGGGACCGAGGTAATGATGGCCGATACCGCCGCTCACTCCTCTCATTCTGGTGCAGGTCATTCCGGCTCTGGGCATGGACCGGGAGATGGCGCCACCAAGCGCGATTTCCTGAAAATGGTCGCCGGCGCCGGCGCCCTGGTCGGGGCCGGGGCGATCGCCTGGCCGCTGATCGACAGCATGAACCCGTCCCAGGACGTGCTCGCGCTCTCCTCGGTCGAGGTCAATCTGGCGCCGATCGCCGAGGGCTCAGGCATCACCGTTCTGTGGCAGGGCAAGCCGATCTTCGTCCGCCATCGCACCGCCGCCGAGATCAAAGCGGCGGAAGACGTCAAGCTCAGCGATCTGATCGAACCGCAAGCCGACGCCGACCGCGTCAAGGCCGGGCATGCGCAATGGATCGTCCTGATCGGCATCTGCACCCATCTCGGCTGCATTCCGCTCGGCAACAAGCCGACCGATCCGCGCGGCGAATGGGGGGGCTGGTTCTGCCCGTGCCATGGCAGCCAGTACGACACTTCGGGCCGGGTGCGGCACGGGCCGGCGCCGCTCAACCTCTATCTGCCGCCATACGTCTTTGAGAATGACACCAAAATCAAGATCGGCTGAGACATTTTTTCGGAACGGAGTGGCGCGCGATGGTCGGCCTGCACAAGAGTGAGTTCAAGAACCCGGTGATCAACTGGATCGATACCAGGATGCCGGTGTTCACCCTGATGCAAAAAGAATATGGCGCTTTCCCGACGCCGAAGAATTTCAACTATTTCTGGAATTTCGGCGCCTTGGCGATGGTCAATCTGGTGCTGATGATCGTCACCGGCGTTTTTCTCGCGATGAATTATACGCCCAATTCGATGCTCGCCTTCGATAGCGTCGAACGCATCATGCGTGACGTGAACTGGGGCTGGCTCATCCGCTATGCGCACATGAACGGCGCCTCGATGTTCTTCATCGTGGTTTACGTCCATATCTTCCGTGGCCTCTATTACGGCTCATACAAGGCGCCGCGGGAATTGCTGTGGATGCTCGGCGTTGTCATCCTGCTCCTGATGATGGCGACGGCGTTCATGGGCTATGTTCTGCCCTGGGGCCAGATGTCTTATTGGGGCGCGACGGTCATCACCAATCTGTTCTCGGCGATACCGCTGGTCGGCAAAGCCATCGTCACTTGGCTATGGGGTGGTTTCGCGGTCGATAACCCGACACTCAACCGCTTCTTTAGCCTGCATTATCTTCTGCCTTTCGTGATCGTTGGCGTCGTTTTCCTGCATGTCGTCGCGCTGCACATCACCGGGTCAAACAATCCGCTCGGCATCGATATCAAATCACCGCAGGACACCATCCCCTTTCATCCGTACTATACCATTAAGGATAGTGTCGGTATCTGCGTGTTTTTCATCGTGCTCGCCATGTTGGTATTTTTCGCGCCAAATTTCTTTGCGAGCCCCGATAATTACATTCCCGCCAACCCGCTGCAGACGCCGGCCGAGATCGTGCCGGAATGGTATTTCTTGCCGTTTTACGCGATTCTGCGTTCGGTGCCGAACAAGCTCGGTGGCGTGATGATGATGTTCGGGGCGATCGCGGTGCTGTTCGTTCTGCCCTGGCTTGACACCAGCCCGGTGCGGAGCGCCCGTTTCCGCCCGATCTATCGCCAGCTATTCTGGCTTTTGGTGATTTCGGTGTTCGCGCTTGGCGCTGTCGGGGCGCACCGGCCACAAGGGATATGGGTGGTGATCGGCCGCCTCGCGACCCTTTATTACTTCCTGCATTTCCTCGTCATTCTGCCGATTCTCGGCAAGTTGGAACGGCCCTTGCCGTTGCCCGAGAGTATCAGCCGGCCGGTGCTCGGCGGCGGCAGGATGCCTGGTGGTGCGACCGCTAAGCCGATGGAGAAGGCGTAATGCGTGGCCTGAAATATCTTAGCCTGTCCGTGGCCGCCGCTTGCGCTGCTGCCTTCGCGCCCCTCGCCTGGGCCGATTCCGGCGACAAACCTGAGGCTAAGGCGCCCGCGCACGAGATCAGCACCGCCGACATTCCGGTGCCGCCGTTGCCGCATATCGATTGGAGCTTCAACGGCCCGTTCGGCACCTATGACCGGGCCTCGGCCCAGCGCGGCTTTCTGATCTATCAGCAGGTTTGCTCGAGCTGCCATTCGCTGAATCAGCTTTATTATCGCAACCTCGAAGGGATCGGGCTCAGCGAGGATCAGATCAAGGCGATCGCCGCGAGCGTTCAGGTTCCGGGCGGCGTGAACGATGAAGGCCAGCCGATCGAGCGCCCAGGCAAGCCTTCCGATCACTTCAAGGCGCCGTTCCCCAATGAACAGGCGGCACGCGCGGCCAACGGCGGCGCTCTGCCGCCGGATCAGTCGGTGCTGGAACTCGCGCGTGAGGGTGGGGCCGATTATCTTTATGCGATCCTCACGGGCTATGCCGATCCGCCCGCCGGCGTGAAGCTGATGTCAGGGATGAATTACAACACCTATTTCCCCGGCCATCAGATCGCGATGCCGCAGCCGCTGCAGGAAGGCTCGGTGCAATATACCGATGGCGTAAAGCCGACCCTCGATCAGGAAGCCAAGGATGTCGTCACCTTCCTCACTTGGGCGGCTAATCCGGAAATGGAAGAGCGCAAGCAAACCGGCGTTCGCGTGATCCTGTTCCTGGTTTTCCTGACCGGTGTGACCTATGCGGTCAAGCGCCGGGTGTGGTCTGATCTGCATTAGAGGGCGCCACGTAAATAAATATAGAATAAGGAAAAAATCTTCTTTTTCTGAAGAAAAAGAAGAAAAAAGACTTCTTTCCGTTTCTTCAAGAGGCAGTGCCAAGGCACTGCCCAACGGATAAAAGTTTTTTGGTTCTTTTTTTCAAAAAAGAACAGCTTTTTCCGTCTTTCTTCTACCCGCCGCGTCGCGGCATGATGTCGGCGAGCGGCAAGGTCAGCACCGCGCCGGCCAGGCCAACCGCGAAAAGCGGCAGGTGGCTGCCGGTCGTGGCATAAAGCCAGGCGAGCAGGAACCCGATCGCGGTTTGTGCCGCACCATAGGACGCGGTCGCGAGGCTCCAGAGGCCGGGCGCGGCCTCGCCGCCGATGGTGCGGGTGCGAAGCAGGAAAAGACCGGAGACGCCCGTCGCCGTCGCGCCGGCGAACAGTGTGGAGAGCGCGAGCCCAGGCGTCGTATGCCAAAACAGCGGCAACGCGGTGTCGATCACTTGCGCGAGCAGCGCGAGCGCAAGCGCCTGGCGCAGGCCGAGAAGATCGGCAAGGCGGCCGCACAGCGCCGGGCCGGCGGCGGCGCTGATGCCAAACAGCAGCCAGAAAGCGCCGCCGGCGACATTGCCGCGCGCAAGGCCGCGGGCGATGAAATCGGGCCACCACAACATATGCGGCGTCGCGGCAACGGCGGCCATGGCGTAAGACGCGATCAGGCGCAATGACGCGGGGTGGCGCGTTCCGGCAAACAGCGCGCGGCGCGGCGCCGGCGCGACGGCGGGCCAGAGCCGCCATGCCGCGGCGGTGACCAGGCATGCGGCGAAACCGAGCGCGAGCCAGGTCACGGCGAGCCCGTCGCGCAGCAAAAGCGGCACGATCAGCGCGCCGAAGACGATGCCGCTGCCAACCCCGGTGAAGGTGAGGCCAGCGGCCAACCCCCGCCAGCGCGGCGCGATCGCCGCCTGAACCGCGGGGCCGGCGAGCACCATGAGAGTCCCGCCGGTGATGCCGGCGAGAATGCGCCAGACGAGAAACCAGAGAAACCCGCCCTTGATGGCGCATAGCACGAAACTGCCAGCGGCCAGCAGCATCGCCGCGCGGAGCGTCGCGATCAGGCCGAGGCGCTGGCCAAGCAGCGGGCCGAGCAGCGCGCCGATGAGGTAACCGCCGAGATTGGCCGCACCCAGCGCCCCGGCGGCACCCGGGCCCAGCCAGCGTGCCGCGATCATCGCGGGCAGCAGCAGCGAATAGGCGAAACGCTGCATGCCGACGCCGAGAAAGGTCGCACTAGCGCCGGCCAGCATCAGCCGGGCGGCGGCACGGGTCGCCGGTGTCATCACCTGGCGGCGGGTTTGGAAACTCACCGCGCGAGCCAGACCAGCCAGGCGCTCGCCGTGCCGGCGGCAATGCCGATCGCGACATTGCCAAAAAGCCGAACGGTGATCAGCGTCGCCGCCGCCCCCACCCATTCCTTGACCCCGCCCGCCGCGAGTGCCGGCGCGACATAGCCGACGAACAGCGCCCCCGGCACGTAGCCGAGCATGGCGCGCAGGAAAGGCGTGGGGCTTAGGGTGCGGAACAGAAAATATCCACCCGCCCGACAGGCCAGGGTCGCGAACGCCATGCCCAGAATGGCGATGAGGTTGCTGGTTTCGATCATGACCGGGCGCGCTGGCGTTCGCGAAAGGCGCCGACCAGGCCGCCGGCGAGTGCTGCGGCGACCACGTGCCAAGCGCCGCGCGGCGCAAAATGCGCGACCGGTAGTGCGACGATAGCGGCGGCGAGCCAGGGCAGGGCATCATGGCGGCCGCGCCAGAGCGGCACCAGGAGGCTGATGAAGGCGGCGAGCGCGGCGAAGAACAGCGGATGGCCGCGCGGTGGGTGGAGTGTGGCGCCGAGAAGGTGCCCGGCCAGGCTGCACGCGAGCCAGGCGCACCAGAGCGCGAAGCCGGCGCCGAACAGAAAGCCGCCATCGCGCTCGCCCTTGCGGCCCTCGGCGATGGCGAGCGCGAAGCCGTGATCGACGAGGAGAAAGAGATTGCCCCAAAGCCGCCAGCCCGAAAGCCGCTCAAGCCACGGCGTGAGCGCCGGCCCCATCAGCGCCATGCGCAGATTGACGGCGAACGCTGCAAAACTCACGGCAAGCACCGGCGCCGGATGGGCCCAGATATCGAGCGCGAGAATCTGGCTCGCGCCTGCGAAAACCAAACCGCTCATCAGCCCGATTTCGGCCAGTGAAAGCCCCTTGCCGGCGGCCAGCACACCGACGATGAGCCCGAACGGCGCGAGCCCCAACGCGAGCGCGAGGCTGCGCCGGGCGCCGCGCGCGAAGCCTGCGGCGGTGAAGCTCGCGGTGGTCATGCGTCGCCGCGCCGGACGCGCAACACCAGGGCGAGCGCGGCGTCTGGGCTCATGGCCAGCGCCTGCTCGGCGATGACTCGTGAAAAACCAGCCCGCGCCAGTGCCGCGAGTTCGCGCCCCGGCGCGGTTTCCGGAACGGTACGAAAGGGGCCGAGGCGGCGGCGGCGAGCGAGAATCAGGGCGGCGGCGAGTTCGCTCTCGGCCGTCTCCGGAAGGCTCGCGGCAGCAATTTCGGGCGCAACCCCGCGGGCTGCCAGATGGGCGGCGATCGCCCGGCGCGACCGCCCGGAACGATTAAGGCGGGCGGCGCGGGCGTGCGCGAAGGCGGCATCATCGACGCCGCCCGCCGCGGCGAGCTGCGCGACGATACGCCGCGCGGCCAGCCGCGCCGCCGCCGCTGCTCTGTCCAAGGTTTCGGCATCCCCCGTGGCAGTGCGCCGCCAGCGCAGAATGCGCCGCTCGAGCACGCGCAAAAGCCCGGCCTCGGTTGCGCCATAGCGGGCGAGATGGGCGAGCGCCGCCTCATGCAGCGTTGCCTCGGTGAGCGCCGGCGTGTCGGGTGTTTCGTTCACTGAGGCAGGATGCCATGCACAGCTTCGCGCGCAAACCGCCCACCGCCGGCGGCGAGAGGGAAAACGCGCATGGCAGGCAGTCCTTGGATTTATCTCTGATTTATTTCTCGCAATCCCGGCCCGGCCTCGCTATCTGTGCGGCGCAGCATACCGAGGCGCGATCATCCCCATGACCCTACGCAATATCGCCATCATTGCCCATGTCGACCATGGCAAGACCACCCTGGTCGACCAGCTTCTGCGCCAATCCGGCGCGTTTCGCGACAATCAGCACGTCGCTGATCGGGCGCTCGACCGCAACGATTTGGAGCGTGAGCGCGGCATCACCATCCTCGCCAAGGTCGCGAGCGTGGTCTGGGGCGAGACCCGCATCAATCTCGTCGATACCCCCGGCCACGCCGATTTCGGTGGCGAGGTCGAACGTATCCTGAACATGGTCGATGGCGCGCTGGTGCTGGTCGATGCCGCCGAGGGCGTGCTGCCGCAGACCAAGTTCGTCGTTGGCAAGGCCTTGGCGCGCGGGCTGCGCCCGATCGTCGTGGTCAACAAGGTCGATCGCGCCGATGCTCGCCCCGACGAGGTGCATGACGAGGTGTTCGATCTCTTCGCAGCCCTCGGCGCCGATGAAAATCAGCTCGATTTTCCCATGCTTTATGCCTCCGGCCGGCAAGGCTGGGCGGATGCGACGCTAGACGGGCCGCGCGCCGATCTCTCGGCGCTATTTGACCTTGTCCTCCGCCATGTGCCCGCCCCGAAAGTCGAGACCGAGGCACCGTTCGCTATGGTCGCCGCGATCCTGGAATACGACAATTTCCTTGGCCGCATGCTGACCGGGCGGATCGAGCAGGGACGGGCGCGCCTCAACATGCCGCTCAAGGTGCTGCGCGCCGATGGCAGCGTCGTCGAAACCGGGCGGCTCACCAAGCTGCTCACGTTTCGCGGGCTGGAACGGGTGGCGGCGGACGAAGCCGGTGCCGGCGACATCGTCGCCATCGCGGGGCTCGCCGAGGCAACCGTGCCGGAGACCATCGGGGCGCCGGATCTTGTCGCCGCCCTGCCCGCGACCCCGATCGACCCGCCGACGCTGGCGATGACCTTCCGCATCAATGACGGCCCGCTTGCCGGGCGCGAAGGCAGCAAGGTCACCTCGCGCCAGATCCGCGACCGCCTCTACCGCGAAGCAGAGGGCAATGTCGCGATCCGTATCAGCGACAGCGCCGAGACCGAGGCGTTCGAGGTCGCCGGGCGTGGCGAATTGCAGCTCGGCGTCCTGATCGAAACCATGCGCCGCGAAGGCTTCGAGCTTGCCATCGGCCGCCCGCGCGTGCTGACGCGCACCAATCCCGAAACCGGCGAACGCGAGGAGCCGCTCGAGGAAGTGGTGGTCGATGTCGATGAACCCTATGCCGGTGTCGTTGTGGAGAAACTCGGCCGCCGCAAGGGCGAGCTGGTCGAGATGCGGCCCTCGGGCGGCGGCAAGACGCGTCTGGTATTCTCCATCCCGTCGCGCGGGCTGATTGGCTATCACGGTGAGTTTCTCACCGATACCCGTGGCTCGGGGGTGATGAACCGGCTCTTTGCTGGCTATACGCCCTGGCGCGGGGTGATCGAGGGGCGGCGGAACGGCGCTCTGATCTCCAACGCCGATGGCGTTGCCGTGCATTATGCGCTGTTTTACCTCCAGGAGCGTGGCACGCTCTTCATTGGCCCGGGCGAGAAGGTCTATGTCGGGATGATCCTCGGCGAGCATTCCCGCGAGAACGATCTCGAGGTCAACCCGATCAAGGAAAAGAAGCTCACCAATATCCGCGCCGCCGGCAAGGATGACGCCATGCTGCTGACCCCGCCGCGGCGGATGTCGCTCGAACAGGCGATCGCCTATGTCGAGGACGACGAATTGGTGGAAGTGACGCCAGGCGCGATCCGGCTGCGCAAGCGCCATCTCGACCCGCATGACAGAAAGCGCGCCGAACGGCGGACCGAAGCGGCGTAAAGGAAGGCCGGGGCTCTGCTCCGGACCCGCATTTCCGACTAACGTTTCGCCTCGAACGGATAGGGGCTCGCGCCTCGGCGCAGCGGGTCGAAAGCGAGCCGGTGTTCGAGCGGCGGGAAAGCGCGCGAGCGGCAATCGGGGCGTTCGCAGAGCCGGCAGGAGAGCCCGATGCCAACCGCGGCGCGTTCGAGATCGAGCCCTTCGGCATAGACGATATCGGCGGCATAGGTGAGCGGACTGCCCATGGCGACGACATGTACCGGCGGCGGCTCGCCCCAGCGCGCGGCAACGCCGGTGACAGTGCGGGCAAAGCACAGAAAGCGCGTGCCATCGGGCAGTTCCGCGACCTGCACCCGAACCACGCCGGGGCTCGCGAAGGCGGTGTGCACCACCCAGCGCGGACAGGAGCCGCCATAGCGCGCGAAGGGAAAGCCGGCGGCGGAAAATCGCTTGGAGACATTGCCGGCGGGATCGACGCGGAGGAAGAAAAACGGCACGCCACGGGCGCCCGGGCGCTGCAGCGTGGAAAGCCGCTGGCAGGCCTGCTCGAACGAGACGCCAAAGCGCGCCGCCAGCGCCTCCATGTCGTGGCGCAGCGCGGCGGCGGCCTCGCGATAGGGCAGGTAGGGCATCAGAAGCGCCCCGGCGGTGTAATTCAAAAGCCCGATCCGGATAAGTGCGACCGCCTCGGGTGTCGAGGGCTTGACCTCGGCCAGTACCGTTTCGACCGCGTCGGCTGCTTCCAGAAGGGCTAGCTGAAACGCCATGTGAAAGCCTCGGCTTTCGCGTGGCAGCGATTCCGAGAGGGTGAGCCGCCGTGCCTCGGCGTCATAGGCGCGCAAACCCTCGAGCGCCCTGACCACGACGGCGATGCCATGATGGCGGCGCAGACGCTCGGCGATGGCGTGGTTGCGCTCGGCGGGCGCGGCGTCGAGTTCGCCGGCGATCGCTTCGGCCGCGGCCTCGAGCGCCGGAAAATAGTTGGCATGGTCATCGAACACGTCCCGCGCCTCCTCGTTGGGCAGCAGGATCCGCCGCCCCGAGGGCAGCGCGATGCCGCTCGCATCCTCGCGCGCGACCCGCCAGGCACGATAGAGCGCGAGCACCGCGCGGGCGGCGTTGGGCGCGCTCGCCGCCAGGGTTTCGATCTCGGCCTCGGCAATGGTCTCGGCGTGCAGCAACGGGTCGGCGAAGACCTCGCGCAGCCCGACCTCCAATTGCCGTTCCTGGGCGCCAGACAGCTCGGCGAGTTCAACCCGGAAAATTTCCGCGAGCTTGAGCAACAGACCGGCGGTGACGCTGCGCTGGTCGTGTTCGATGAGGTTGAGATAGCTCGCCGAAATGCCGAGCCGGGCGGCGAGCGCTTGCTGCGTCAGCCCGTGCTCCTGGCGGAGGCGCCGGATGGTGCGGCCGATCAGCGGTCCGGTCATATTTACAGCCTTTACAAAATCCCCGTGTTGCCTGTCAATGTCGCCACAAGTTCCAAGGGTTTCCGCTAATTTGCCGCTTTTCTTCGCGAGTGCAATGTGAAAATTTTACGACCGCGATCCTGCTTCGCTGTGTTGTTCGCATTCAAGGAGCCCACCATGCGCCCGACTCTCTCCCCGCTTTTCGCCCCGGATGGCATGTCCAGCCCGGCCGGGCACGACCCGGAACGTTTCGCCGGCATTCAGCGCGACTATAGCGCCGAAGACGTCGCGCGCCTCTCGGGCAGCTTCCGTGTCCGCCACACGCTCGCCGAAATGGGGGCGCAGCGGCTCTGGCATCTGCTCAAGACCGAGCCCTTCGTTCCCACCCTCGGCGCGCTCACCGGCAATCAGGCGATGCAGCAGGTGAAAGCGGGGCTGAAAGCGATCTATCTCTCCGGCTGGCAGGTCGCGGCGGATGCCAATCTCGCCGGCGAGATGTATCCCGATCAATCACTCTATCCGGTGAATTCGGTGCCGTCGGTGGTCAAGCGCATCAATGGCGCCCTCCGCCGCGCCGATCAGATCGCGCGGAGCGAGGGCGATGTCTCGACCTATTGGATGGCGCCGATCGTCGCCGACGCCGAGGCCGGGTTCGGTGGCGCGCTCAATGCCTTCGAGCTGATGAAGGCCATGATCGAGGCCGGCGCGGCGGGCGTGCATTTCGAGGACCAGTTGGCCTCGGAAAAGAAATGCGGCCATCTCGGCGGCAAGGTTCTGGTGCCGATCAGCCAGCATATCCGCACCCTCAATGCCGCCCGCCTCGCCGCCGACGTCGAAGGCGTGCCAACGGTGCTGCTCTGCCGCACCGACAGCCACGCCGCGCAATTGCTGACCACCGATGTCGATGAGCGCGACCGGCCATTCCTCACCGGCGAGCGCACCGCGGAAGGGTTTTTCCGCATCCGCCCCGGCCTTGGCGTTGAATACGCGATCGCCCGCTCGCTCGCCTATGCGCCCTACGCCGATCTTTTGTGGTGGGAGACCAGTGAGCCCAATCTCGAGGAGGCCGAGCGCTTCGCTAATGCCATACACAAGCGCTTCCCGGGCAAGATGCTGGCCTATAATTGCTCGCCGAGCTTCAACTGGCAGAAAAAGCTCTCGCCGGAAAAGATCGCCGGTTTCCAGGCGGCGATCGCGAGCATGGGCTACAAATTCCAGTTCGTGACGCTGGCGGGTTTCCACAGCCTGAACCATTCGATGTTCCAACTCGCGCGCGGCTACAAGGAACGCGGCATGGCCGCCTATTCAGAGCTGCAGCAGGCGGAATTCGCGGCCGAAAGCGAGGGCTATACCGCAACCCGCCATCAGCGCGAGGTCGGCACCAGCTATTTCGACGCCGTCGCGCTGGCGATCTCGGCGGGCAAAGCCTCGACGACGGCGATGGCCGGCAGCACCGAGACGGCGCAGTTCCACGACCACGCCGAAACCACCGCCGAGCACGATCAATACGACCACGGTATTGATCACGCCCATGACTGGGCGCGTAATGCCGCTATCGCCAACGCCTGAGCGGGCCACAAGGCCAAGAAAGACTCTTCTTTTTCTGAAGAAAAAGAAGCAAAAAGACTCTCTTTCGTTTCTCGGAATGGGCAGTGCCGTAGGCACTGCCCAACGGGAAAAAGTTTTTTTGGTTCTTTTTTCAAAAAAAGAACCAACTTCTTCTTTAACATCCTTGCCAAATCGGCGTGCGCTTTTGCAAAAAGGCGTCGATTCCTTCCTCGGCGTCGCGTGCCAGCATGTTTCGGGTCATGGTTTCGGCGGCGTAGGCATAGGCGGCTTCGAGCGGCATCTCGGCCTGGCGATAGAAGGCTTCCTTGCCGATCGCGACCGTCAGCGGGCTTTTGCCCGCGATCTTGCCGGCGAGTTCGGCGACCGCCTGATCGAGTGCCGCCTCCGGCACCACGTGATTGACGAGCCCGATGCGGAGCGCCTCGCGGGCTTCGATCATCTCACCGGTGAGCAGCATCGCCATCGCCGCCTTGCGCGAGACGGCGCGGGTCAGCGCCACCATCGGTGTCGAGCAAAATAGCCCGATATTGACGCCAGGGGTCGCGAAGCGCGCGGTCTCGGTTGCGATCGCGAGATCGCATGTCGCGACGAGCTGACAGCCGGCGGCGGTCGCGATGCCGTGGACGCGCGCGATCACCGGTTTCGGCAGATGGGTGATCGCGAGCATCAGCCGCGAGCATTGTGAGAACAGCGCTTCATAGGTGGCGCGGTCGGGGGTCGCGCGCATTTCGCGAAGATCGTGGCCGGCGCAGAAAGCTGGCCCGGCGCCACCGATCACCACCACTTTTACCGCCTCATCGCGCGCGATCGCGGCGAGTTCGGCCTCCAGCGCGGTCATCAGCGCGATCGAGAGGGCGTTGCGGGCGGCGGGGCGGTTCAAGGTGAGGAAGGCGACGCCATTTTCATCACGGCGCAGCAGCGGCGTGGTTTCGGTTGTGGTGGTGGGATGCAAAAGCGTGCTCATCGGTCAAATCCATACAAAATGGCGGGGTTATCGACGAGGATACGCCGAACAGCGGCTTCTGTCCCGGCCCAGTCGTAAAGAAGGTCGAGGAGAGCGCCGTCATCGGGCATGGCGCGGCCTTCGAGATGGGGATGCGGCCAATCGGTGCCCCAGAGGCAGCGCTCGGGCGCGTGCGCGATGAGGGCGCGCGCCGGCGCCAGGAGATCGGCGTAAGGCGGTCCCGAGGAACTCCGATAGCCGCAGAGTTTGACCCAGGCGCGGCCGGTATCGAGGAGGCGTCGCAGCGCCTGAAACGCCGGATCGTCGATCCCGGCGGCGGCCCGTATCCCGCCCATGTGATCAAGCACCACCGGGACAGGCAGCTCCGAAAGCCGGGGCGCGAGCGCGATCAGCGCCGCGCCGTCGACATAGAGCTGCAGATGCCAGGCGAGCGGCGCAATCCGGGCGGCGAGCGCCTCGATCTGGTCGAGCGGCGTGCCGTTGCCGCTGACGGCGTTGAACCGAACACCGATGACGTTGCCGGATTCGAGTTTCGCGAGTTCCGGCGCCGTGATGCCGGCATCGATCACCGCGATCGCGCGCGCGCTCGCGCGGCCGAAGGCGGCGACGGCATCCAACGTGCAGGCATTATCGGTGCCGAAGATGCTCGCCTGCACGACGATCTGGCGCGAAAGCCCGAGCACCCCGGCCATGGCGCGATAGGCATCGATGCCCGCTTCCGGTGCGTCATAGCTGCGCCCGGGGCTGAGCGGGAAACGATCATAGGGGCCGAAGATGTGGAAATGACAGTCGGTCGCGCCGGCCGGCGCCTGCGCGCGTGGCGCCGAGGGCGGGAGGGGCGGCGGGCAAAGCGGGCGCTCAGTCGGCATGGTTGGGGGCGGCATCGGCGGGCTCCGGGAGAGGGTCATTGTCGAGGGCGCGGCCGGCGGTTTCGGGCAGCATCGCGAGCGCTGCCAGCATCAGCGCGCAGGCGGCGAAGCCAAAGAGCGCGATCGCCGGGCCAAGCCCGAGCCGGTCGGCGAGAAAGCCGATCATCGCCGGAAACAGCGCTCCCGCCGCGCGCCCGGCGCTGTAGCAAAAACCCTGCCCGACGCCGCGCACCGCGGTCGGGTACATCTCGGTCATGAACGGCCCCATCGCCGAGAACATCATGTAGAGCACCACCCCGAGCGGCAGGCCGAGCAGCAAGATCATGTGGTCGTCGAGCGGCAGGAAGAGATAGAGCGGGATCATCACCGCCGAGCCCAGCGCCGAGATCGCAAACGTCGGCTTGCGCCCGAGCGCATCCGCGCAATACGCCCCGAGCACGAATCCAAGAAACGCGCCGAGGATATGGAGCAGCAGATAGCCCCCGGTATTGACGGCGGACAAGCCGCGCACGGTCTTGAGATAGGTCGGAAGCCAAGTCGAGACGGAGTAATTGCTCGCCTGCGCGCCCATCACCATCAGCGAGATTTTCAGCGTCCGCGCGAGATAGGGTGGGTGCAGCACCGCGAAGAATTGCGCCATGGTCTCGCGCCGCGGGGCTTGCGCGCGATAGAGATCAGGCTCGGGGACGTAGCGGCGCAGCCAGAAGACGAGCCCGGCCGGGGCGAGGCCGATCCAGAACAGCACCCGCCAGGCTAGCCCCTCCGGCAGGGTCGCGAAGGCCAGCGTGTAGAGTATCGCCGCTGCCGCCCACCCCACCGCCCAGCCGCTTTGGACCAGGCCGACGGCGCGGCCGCGATAGCGATCGCGGATGGCTTCGCCCATCAGCACTGCGCCCGCCGCCCATTCGCCGCCAAAGCCGATGCCCTGGCCGGCGCGGCAGAGGAACAGCGCGCCGAAATTCCAGGAAAATCCGCTGAGAAACGTGAAACCGGCGTACCAGAGAATGGCGATTTGCAACACCCGCACTCGGCCCAGGCGATCGGCCAACGCGCCGGCGGCCCACCCGCCGAGGGCTGAGGCGAGCAGCGCCACTGTTCCCAGCAAGCCGGCCTCGCCCTTGCTGATCCGCCAGGTCGCGAGCAGCGTCGGGATGATGAAGCTGTAGACCTGGACATCGAGCGCATCGAGCACCCAGCCGCCGAAGCAGCCGATCATGGTGCGGCGTTCGCGCGTCGTGAGGTCGAATAGCCAGAGGCGCATCGACGTTTCTCCCCGCCGCCACTGGACCGGCGGAAAGTGGACTTGTCAACTGCCGAGGCTGATCAGGCCGCCATAAACCCCGAGCGCCGCGGTCAGCGCGGTGACCGTAAACACCACCCAGAAATAGCCGCCCCGCAAGCGATGGCCGGCGGGCAGCGCCCGGGCCGCGAGGGCGATGAGAAACCCGAGCACCAGCGGCAAAAGCAGTGCGTTCATCACCTCGACGGCGATATCGAGGGTGACGAGATCGGGAATGATCACCACGATCAGCGCGCCGGCGATGATGATCGCGGTATAGATGCCGTAAAACCATGGCGCTTCGCGGGGGCGATGAGCGAGCGAATGGCGAAACCCGGTGACCTCGCCCCAGCCCCAGGCGCCGGCCAGCGAGGCGACGATGGCCGCGACCATGCCGGCGCCGAGAATGCCGATCGAAAACACGAGACGCCCCCAGGCTTCGCCGAGATAGGGGGTGATCGCCCGAGAGAGTTCCTGCACGGTGTCGAGCTTGGCATTGGGATCGAGCCGGCCGATGGTCGCGGCGGCGGCCACCAGGACCGCGGCCATGATGAGCTGTGTCACCACCGCCCCGATCGCCGTATCCCAGCGCGCGGCGCGATATTCCTCGGGCCGCAAGCCTTTGTCGGCGACCGCCGATTGCTGATAGAACACCATCCAAGGCATGATTACGGCACCGATATTGGCCGCCGCCAGCGTCATGTAGCCGTGGTCGCGGAACGGGATATCCACTATCCCGCCGAGCAGCGCGCCGGCGGCCGGGTGGCTTGCCCAAGCGATACCGAAAAACGTCAGCTCGAAAGCGCCCATCGCCAGGGCGACGCGTTCGACGCGCGCGTAAGACCCGGTCCAGACGACGACGAGCAAAAATGCCGCCGCCAGCGCGACCCCCGCGAGCCGCGGCACGCCGTAGAGATCGCTGATCCCGGCGACACCGGAAAACTCCGTGAGCAGGGCGCCAGTGGCCGCGATGCTGAGGCCAGCGACCGAGACATAGGCCCAGATTTTGCCGAAGTTGTCGCGGATCAGCTCGCCATGTCCCTTGCCGGTGAAAATGCCGAGCCGGACCGTCAATTCCTGAACGATATAGAGGATCGGCATCAGAACGAATTGCAGCGCGAGCAGCCGATATCCCCATTGCGCGCCGCTTTGCGCCGCGGTGATGACGCTGCCGACGTCGGTGTCGGCGAGCATGACGACGAGCCCCGGACCGGCGACCGCGAGGAACTGCGCCAAGGCGCTACGGGGCGGGATGACGATCTGCGACACGGCGCTCTCCTCGCTCAATGCAACTGAGAGCAATTCGCAGTTTTTGTCGGCGTTGTCGAGGCACAAACCGGATTTCGGCGCTAAGGATATCTCCGTATGGCAATCACGTCGCGATTCCGTAAAAATGAAACGCTAGTCAACAAAGTGATCAAAGCTGGATGTGACGGCGATGCTTTCGGCGGCACCAACACAAAGGGTGATAGACTGTCCCATGTCATCGGTGCGCGGCGGCGCGATTATTCCTCATCAGGGCGTGGTTTGCCTGATCGGCGAAGACGCGGCGGTGCGGGATTCGCTCGCGGCGTTGCTGCAGGCGCATGGCTATGGCGTCATCGCCGAAGCCCGTCATGACCGCCCATCGCTTCTGCCGATGAGCGGCGTGTTTTGCGTCGTGCTCGATCCCCATCGCGATGGCCGTCGTGAAGCCGAGGTCATCGCTGAAACCCGGGCGAAATTTCCGGATTTGCCGATGATCGCGATCAGCCACGGCCTCGGCCAGCCGCTCTCCCCGGCGACGCGGGTGGAGAGCGTGCTCGAAAAGCCGCTCGCTCCCGAGCGCTTGCTCGATGCGGTGCGGCGGTTTCGCCTGGGCCGCGGCCCCGCCGCGCAATAATGCCGCACCCTCCGTACTTTTACGGATCGGATCATTCCTGATTTCGGGGGTTGGACGGCTTCTTTATCACGGTGCCAGAACGCAATAGAGAGAGGTCCCCGCCCCATGCTCGCGTCATCGTCCGCCCGGACCGTTGCGCCGGTGTTTCGCCCCACTCATCTCCATGCCGTGCCGCAAGAAGCGGCGGCGCTGCCGTTTTCGCGGATCGCCCACCCGCTGATCAGCGTTGCCCGTGATGGCGAAATTTTCCCCGAGGCGAGTGCTGCAACCCATGTCTATCAAGTCATTTCCGGCACGCTCCGCACCGCGAAGCTGCTCGCCGATGGCCGGCGCCTGATCGGCGATTTCGTGTTTGCCGGCGAGTGGGTCGGGTTCGAGGGCGGGCCTCGGCATTTCTACGCCGCCGAGGCGGTGACGGATGCCCGCCTGCTCTGCTTTTCGCGCCGCGATCTCGAACGCCTCATGGCCGAGGATCATGAGGCGGCACGCACCATCCAGGCTGTGCTGTGCGACACGCTTTCCGCCGCGCATGAGCGGATCGTCTCGCTTGGGCGCAAGACCGCGATGGAACGCGTCGCCGGTTTTCTCGTCGATGTCGCGGAACGCCTCGGGGGCAGCGGCAAGACCGGTTTCGCCCTGCCCATGTCGCGCAGCGATATCGCCGATTATCTCGGCCTTACCGTCGAGACGGTGAGCCGCACCCTCGGCGATCTGCGTCGCCAGCGTGTCATTCAGATCGTTGACGTGCATCAGGTGCAGATCATCGATCAGACGTCGCTCGTTGCGCTCGGGGGGGATGAATTGCGCCGCTACTGCGCCTGAACGGCGGTCGCGGCGATGGCGGCGATCCCGGAGGAACAGCGGGCCAGCGCCGCTTTTCTCGCAACTCTCGCCGGGGCACCGCCGCACGAGACGCATATCTCCGCCGTCTTCGTCGGGTGGGACACTGCGTGGAAGATGAAGAAGGCGGTGCATCTTCCCTATCTCGATTTTTCTACGCTCGCGGCGCGGCGGCATTTTCTCGGGCGCGAGTTGGCGCTCAACCGCCGCACCGCGCCAGGGATTTATCGCGATGTCGTTGCTATCCGGCGGGCAGCAGACGGCGCGCTCGGGTTCAGCGCGGATGGCGAGATCGTTGAATGGGTGTTGCGCATGGCGGCGGTGCCGGCGGGCGATTTTTTCGACCGGTTGGCGACGCGTGGCGCGCTCACGCCCACACTCGCGCGGGCGCTGGCCGATACCGTCGCGGAATTTCATAACGCTTTGGCGCCGGTTGCGGGTTGGGATAGCCCGGGCGCCTTTGCCCGCCTGATCGCCGAGAATGAAACCGCAGCACGCGCCGCCGGGCTGCCGCCGGCCGACATTGCCGATTGGGCGGCGGCGGCCACGCGGGCGCTTGATGCCGGCCGCGCTATCCTTGCCGCGCGCGCTGGCGCCGGCCTCGTGCGCCGCGCCCATGGCGATCTCCATCTCGGCAATGTCTGTCTCTGGCACGGCCGGCCGACGCTGTTTGACGCGCTCGAGTTCGACGAGACGCTCGCGACCATCGATCTCGGCTATGACATCGCCTTTCTGCTCATGGATCTCGACCAGCGGGTGAGCCGCGAGGCCGCCAATGGGGTGTTCAACCGCTATGTCGGGCGCCGCGCCGATGTCGGGCTGGTCACCGTGCTCGGGCTTTTTCTCTCGCTCCGGGCGTTGGTGCGGGCGCATGTCGAGGCGGCGCGGGGTGGGGCGGCGGCGGGGCTGTCCTATCTCGCCGCCGCGCGCCGCTATCTCACGCCGCCGGGCGCGGGCTTTGTGCTCGCGATCGGCGGCCTGCCGGGCAGCGGCAAATCGACGCTGGCGCGGGCTCTCGCCCCAAGGCTCGGGCCGGCGCCGGGGGCGTTGGTGCTGCGCAGCGATGACATCCGCAAGCGCCTGCACGGCGTCGCGCCGGAGACGCGGCTTCCCGCCTCTGCCTATGACCAGGCGGCCCATGCGGCGGTGCAGCGCGCCCTTCTCGCCGCCTTGGGCGAGGCTGCGGCGCATCACGTGGTCATTCTGGACGCGAGTTTTCTCGACCCCGCTTTCCGTGACGCGGCAGCAGCAGCGGCGGCGCGGCTTGGGGTGCCGTTTGTCGGCATCTGGCTCGAGGCGCCGCACGATATTCTCGCGGCACGGATCGCGGCGCGCCGCGATGATTCCTCGGATGCGACGCTCGCGGTGCTGGCGCGGATGATCGCGACCACGCCAACGCCGCCGCCGCTTGCGCCAGGCTGGCATTCTCTCGACGTGAGCGATGGCGAAAGCGCCGCGGCGGCGATCCGCGCGCGGCTTCCGCCCGCCGCGCTCAGTGTGACATGAACACCGGCACCGTCATTTCCTGAAGCAGCCGCCGTGTGATGCCGCCGAGCAGCATTTCGCGGAAGCGCGAATGGCCATAGGCGCCAACCACCAGGAGATCGGCGCTGATATCGAACGCCTCATTGAGCAGCACGTCGGCTTCGCCGATTTCCTTGGCGACGGTGTGATTGGCGATGGCGCGAACGCCGTGGCGCGCAAGATGGAGCGCAATGTCGGCCGCTGGCACCCGCTCTTTGTCGTTCACGCCGGCGTTGGGGTTGATCGCCAGCACCGTCGCGCTTTGGGCTTTCTCAAGCAGCGGCAGCGCGTCATTGACTGCCCGCGCCGCTTCCCGCCCGCCATCCCAGCCGATCAGAACCCGCTCGCCGAGGCTCGGGAAATTGCCAAAGGCTGGCACGATCAGCACCGGCCGGCCGCTGGTGAACAGCATGCGGGCGATGAAATCGGTGCTTTCCGGCGGGCGCGGCGCTTGCGGGTCGTCCTGGCCGATGATGGTGAGGTCGGCATAGCGGGCATGCAGCGCGACGGTCGCCGCCAAACGCCCGTGCACGAGGCGCCATTCGCCCTGAAACCCGTCTTGGCGGCGGCGTTCATTGAAGTGCGCCTCGGCTTGCGCCGCGCCCTTGCGCACCCCTTGTTCGAGGCGGCTGACCAGGGCATCGGCGTCGGTCGCGTCGGCATAGGCGAGGGCGGAGGCTTCGAGCCAGCTCGGCAGCGAGGTATCGGCGACAAAGAGCCCGGTGAGATGGGCGCCGTGGCTGACCGCGAGGCGGGCGGCGAGATCGAGGCGCACCGGGTCGCGCAAGCCGCCATCGAAATGCACCAGAATGTCTTTGAACGGCATGGAAAAAAACCTCCGGTCCGGGGGTGATGACGCGCCATCATGCGGCATCGCGGCGCGCGCGCCATGATCTGCCTCAAGTCGCAGCGAAAATCGCGGCGCGATCAATCGTCTTGGCGTTTGGCGAGGCCAGAGACGGTCGCGATGAGGAGGAGGCCGGCGATCCAGCCGAACAGCGTCCCGAACCAGACCACGAATTACGTTGCCCAAGCGAGAAGCCAGTTTTTTGTGGTGAGCGCTCTCTCGGGCGCGAGCGGCGCCCAATGGTCCTGCTGGCCGAGTTTTCCGACGGGCAACAGCACGTCGAGCGCGTAAAGCGGCGGGTAAAAGGCGGGATAGGCGCGCGGGAAGGTTTGGCAGCGTGTCCAGTTCGCGCGCGGATTTTTCTCGGGGTTGCAAGAAGAGTAGGCGGGATTGTCGAAAATCTGGGGGTCGGTCGGGCCGAACACCCGGCTATGGCCGCCGATGTCGAAGAGGAGGCTAGAGAAGGCCCAGACCGCGACGACGATCCAAAACAGCCGCGCCGGGCGATAGCCATAGCCGATCAGGCAGCCGTAAAGCCAATGGAAGCCGCGCGCCGCGCGGCTTTCCAGGCGCCGCCATTTTGTAACCGGTTTCGGCGAAGAAAAAGTCATGACCTTGCCGCCGAGGAACCGTCTTATAATTGGAGCCGGCTCGGAAATTTCGCCGATCACGCCGCAAAAACGCTTGCGGTTCTCAAACGCGATCGCGACCTGGCGCGAATCCTCGAGATGCCCCATGTCCCGCAGCACTTTGCGCAACTGCTGCCAGGGCTGCGGGCGGAATTGGCGCGGATTTTTGGCTTTGCCGCTGTGCTCCAGGCTTTGCTTATCGAGCCAAGCCAGCCGGTCCTTTGCTGCCGTGGATGCTTCGCCCGTAAAAGCGCCGTAGACAAAGCCGTCAAGGATGGTGTTGTCAGGCCAGGAACGAAGGTCGTCGATAAGGCGGCCAACGTGGGCTGAAGCCAAAGCAACAGCGCCCTGCGAGATTTTCACGCTGCGGCCAAGTAATACCCCATAGATGTGTATGCCCTAGAAATTGATAGCAAAAGAATTTTGACTATAAAAGCTTCCCAGACTGCAATCAAAATCACAGCCGATTGAGGCATTGATGAGGCGGACTTCTCCCAACGCACTAAATCCGTGCCTTACGAAGACATTTCCATCAACTTTCATTCCGTCAGCGTGTATGGCTACCTTTCCTTGGTTCTCGAAAATGCCGCCGTCACATTCCAAATTTCCGCCTATTGTGACGCCGCTAAGGTGGATTTCGCCCCGAGCCTTGAAGCCATTTTTCATAAAGATGTACCCTCTGACGTTCATTCGGTCGGCGCTGATTGCTCTTCCTTTGGGGTTTACGAAAATGCCTCCGTCACACTCCCAATTGCCGCCGATTGTCGCACCGAGGAGGCGGACTTCACCCCGAGCTATAAAGCGATGGCTCATGACGAGATTGAGGCCGACATCCATACCGTCAGCGTTGATCGCGTGACCGTTCGGGTTCTCGAATTTGCCACAGCTACAATCCAGATTGCTGCTGATCTTGGCGCCAAGGAGGCGGACTTCGCCGGCTGCAGAGAATCCATTTCTAAGAAACAGACCAGATCGGCAGGTCAAACGATCGGCGTTCAGCCCCGGCAGATGGCTTCCTTCCAGCGAGAAAGGCCCCGCAATTCTTGCGTCCCTAAGAATAGCAGTTTCATCGAATCTGCACCGTTCGAACACCGTCGGCCCGGCGATCTCGGCGTGGGATAAATCCAGCCCTCCCGTGATCCAGGCGCCCTGCACCCAAAGGCCCCTCTCGTGGACCGGCGCCTCGTCATCGCCGCCGAGGGCGAGGAAGCGGAGGAAGGTGGCGCGGACCGTATTGGAGTCGCTTTCCGCCTCTGGCCGGGTTGTACCGATTTCCGCCAAGTCGCCCGCCGCTGCGGCCTCAAGAATTCTCTGTTCCGCCGCGTTCAGGGGAAAAAAATCTTGGAGACTCCGGCCTTTGGCGCGTTTCCCCATGGCGGCGCCTCAATCGAGCAGGGCGCGGAGTTCTTCGAGCGAGCGGAGGGTTTCGAGGAGGACGAGGCGCAGGCGCTCAACCTCGGGCGGCGGGTCGCCGGCGCGGGCAGTGGGGCGCGGCGGGCGCGGCGCCGGCGGGGTGAGGCCGGGGATGGGAAGTTCGGTCTGCGCGGTGGTTTGGGGGGGCGGCGCCTCCGGCTCGGCATCCTCGGGCGCCGGCGGCGGGATATCATCGGCGAGCTTGCCGCCACCCTCGCGCAACAGCCGCTGCACCCCCTTGATGGTGTAACCCTGGACGTAAAGCAGGGCGGAAATGCGGCGGAGGAGGGCAATATCCTCCGGCCGGTAATAACGCCGCCCGCCGCCGCGCTTGAGCGGCTTTACCTGCGGAAACTTGGTCTCCCAAAACCGCAACACATGCTGCGGGATGTGAAGATCATCCGCGACCTCGCTGATCGTGCGAAACGCATTCGGCGCCTTGCGCGGCTTGGCTCGCCCGCCCTCGCCACCCTCCTCCAGCGGCGGGGATGCCATCACTCGTCATCCGGCAAGTCACGGCCGTTGACCTGGGCCTTGAGCACCTGACTCGGGCGAAACACCAGGACACGGCGCGGCAGGATCGGCACCTCGACGCCGGTTTTCGGGTTGCGCCCAATGCGGCGGCCCTTCTGGCGGACGGAAAACGTGCCGAAACGGCTGATTTTCACCGTCTCGCCAGCCGCCAGCGCGGTTGCGATCCGCGCGAGCAGGGTCTCGAGAATTTCGGCGGAGTCGTTGCGGGAGAGACCGATCTCGGTATAGATCGTCTCGGCGAGATGCGCACGGGTCACGGTGTCCATGCCCCGAAGCTAGGCAAAAGCCGCGGCCGCGTCAAGAAATCCCTTAGGATCAGCGGATTGCCCGCCCATCGTTCCGCCTCGCGGCAGCGCGCTACATCCGGACCAGCGCCGAGCCCCAGGTGAGGCCGCCGCCGAGCGCCTCCATCAGCACGAGATGGCCCGGGCGGATGCGGCCATCGCCCACCGCCTCGGCGAGCGCCAGCGGGATCGAGGCGGCAGACGTGTTGGCGTGGCGGTCGATCGTCACCACCACCCGCTCGGGGGCGAGGCCGAGCTTTTTGCCCATCGCATCGATGATCCGCCGGTTGGCCTGATGCGGCACCAGCCAATCGATTGCCGTGCGCTCGAGATGATTGGCGGCCAACGCCTCCTCCACCGCGCCCGCGAGGTTGACGACGGCATGGCGAAACACCGCCGAGCCGTTCATCACCAGCGTCCCCGGCCGCTCACGGAGACCAACGGCGCCATCGACATACAGAATGTCGCCATGGCGGCCATCGGCGTGAAGATGGGTCGAGAGCACGCACGGCGTCGCCGCCGTCGGCGCGCCCTCGGCGGCATGGAGGAAGACGGCGCCAGCACCATCGCCAAACAGGACGCAGGTGGTGCGGTCCTGCCAGTCGAGAATGCGCGAATAGACTTCCGCGCCGATCAACAGGACGCCAGAGGCTTGCCCGGCGCGGATCATCCCATCGGCGACCGAGAGGGCATAGATGAAGCCCGAGCATGCGGCGGCGATGTCGAAGGCAAAGCCGTTGGTCACGCCCAGCGCCGCCTGGACGCGCACAGCGGTCGCCGGAAACGCCTGATCGGGGGTGCTGGTTGCGAGGATGATGGCATCGACCTCGTCCGGCCCGGCGCCGGCCTGGCGCAACGCCGCCCGCGCCGCCGCCGTCCCCATCATCGCCGCGGTTTCCTCGGCGCTGGCGACATGGCGCTGGCGGATGCCGGTGCGTTCGCGGATCCATGCGTCAGACGTATCAAGCGAGCGGGCGAGATCGTCGTTGGTGACGATCAGTTTCGGCAGATAGCCGCCGACCCCGGCGAGAACGGCATGGCGCGCCATTGGCTTAGCGTTCCGCATCGGCGAGGCCGGCGGCCGCGTCGATCGCGGGGGTTTCCCCCGCCGCTTCCGTCTTCACCGCCTCTTTTTCCGGTGCGGCCGCGAGCACGCCGCTCAGCCCCTCGCGGATGCTTTCGTTGAATTTGTGCGTCACCATGTCCATCGCGACATCCATCGCATGGGCGAAACCCTCCGCGTCGGTGCCGCCATGCGATTTCACCACGACGCCGTTCAACCCAAGCATCACCGCGCCGTTATAACGCCGCGGGTCAAGCCATTCGCGCAACCGCTCCAGGCTCGATTTCGCCAGCAGATAGCCGATCCGCGCCGAGACGCTGGCGGTGAACACCTGGCGCAGCAACTGCCCGATCAGCTTCAGCGCGCCTTCGCCGGTCTTGAGCGCGACATTGCCAGTAAAGCCGTCGGTGACGACGACGTCGGTGGTGCCAGCGGCGATGTCGTGACCCTCGACGAAGCCATGAAAGCGCGCCGCGATCGGGCTCGCGCGGAGGATTTCGGCGGCCTGGCGCAGCCGGTCATCGCCCTTCATCTCCTCCGAGCCGACATTGAGAAGGCCGATGCGCGGCGCCGGCAGGCCAAGCACGACGCGGGCGAAGACATCACCCATCACCGCGAACTCGACCAGGTTGCGGGCATCGCATTGCACATTGGCGCCGAGATCGAGCATCACCACATCGCCGCGCGCCGAGGGCGCGATCCCGGCCATCGCCGGCCGGTCGATGCCGGGAAGAGTTTTTAGGATGATTTTGGCGAGCGCGAGCAGCGCGCCGGTATTCCCCGCCGACACCACCCCCTCGGCCTCGCCGGCGGCGACCGCGTCGATCGCAAGCCGCATGGAAGCCTGGCGGAGGCGGAGTGCCGCCGTCGGCTTGAGATCGCCGGGGATCACCTCGGCGGCGTGGCACACAGTCACGGCCTGGGCGAGGCGAGGATGGCGGGCGAGGAGGGGGGTAAGCCGGGCCTCGTCGCCAAATAACAGGAACCGCCCCTCGGGGTGGCGTTCGAGCGCGATCGCGAGCCCAGCGACGACAATATCCGGCGCATGGTCGCCGCCCATGCCATCGACCGCGAGCCTCGGCGCCGCGCTCACGCGCGACCTGCCGGCCGAAACGCGACCAGGAACGCGCTCACGTGCGGGGCAGGCGCCATCGCCATGCGCTTTCAGGCGCGCACGGCGCCCTTCAGCTCCTTGCCCGCTGGCGCCACTTCACGACCATCATAATGGCCGCAATGGCTGCAGACATGATGCGGGCGCTTCAATTCGCCGCAATTCGGGCACTCGGTATGGGCTTCCTGTCCCAACGCCTCATGACTGCGCCGCATACCGCGCCGTGAGGGCGAGGTTTTTCTTTTGGGAACCGCCATGGCTTACGCCTCTCCTGCTCGAATGCCGGCCTCACCCCAGGCGGGTGCCGCGCTCTGTCGTAAAAGATTGAAGGGCGCGCGTTTAGCAGAGACGCCACGCCCCGGCAAGGGGAAGCCGCCGCGCGGATTCTGAGACAAAACCGCGGACGCGCCGCCCGGCACGCGGTTTTCCGTTCGGCCGGGATTGCTCTAGGATGCGCCGTATGCAGGACCATGCCAACAAGCCGCCGTTCACTGCCGATGTCGCGATCATCGGCGCCGGGCCCGCCGGGCTATTCGCGGTCTTTGAGTGCGGGATGCTGAAGCTCCGCGCGATCGTCATCGATGCCCTCGAGGCTCTCGGCGGGCAATGCACCGCACTGTACCCGGAAAAGCCGATCTACGACATTCCGGCGATTCCGCGCATCGAAGCGGGCGGGCTGATCGATGCGCTCGAGCGCCAGATCGCGCCGTTTTGCCCGCAGATCCTGCTCGGCCGGCGGGTGGAAGGATTTTCCGGCCAGCGCGGCGCCTTCGTCCTCACAACCGATCGCGGCGAGCGGGTGGCGGCGAAAGCGGTGATCATCGCCGCCGGCGCCGGCGCGTTCGGCCCCAATCGGCCGCCGCTTGCGGGGCTTGCGGCGTTCGAGGCGAGCGGCGCGGTGCAATATTACGTGCGCGACCGCGAGGCGTTGCGCGGGGCGCGGGTGGTGATCGCCGGCGGCGGCGATTCGGCGCTCGATTGGGCGCTCGCGCTGCGCGGGATCGCGGAGAAGATTTATCTTGTCCATCGCCGCGCCAAGTTCCGCGCCGCCCCCGAGAGCGCAGCGCAGGCGACGGCGGCGGCCGCGCGTGGCGAGATCGAAATGGTGATCCCCTATCAGCTCGCCGAACTCGGGGGCACGGATGGGCGGCTAGAGGCGGTGGCGGTCGAAGATCTCAACGGCACCCGCCGCAATCTCCCGGCCGACCGGCTGCTCGCATTTTTCGGTCTTGCGACCGATCTCGGCCCGATCGCCGGCTGGGGGCTCGATCTCGCGCAGCACCATGTGCGCATCGATCCCGCCACCTGCGAGAGCAGCATCCCGGGCGTGTTCGCGATCGGTGACGTCGCCCGCTATCGCGGCAAGCTCAAGCTGATCCTGCAGGGGTTCAGCGAAGCGGCGATGGCGGCGCACGCGATCCATCCAATCGTTTATCCGAATCAGGCGCTGCATTTCGAATATTCGACCACGACCGGCGTCGCGCCGCTTTCGCCCTGATCCCGGAGCGCAGGGCGCCTGGCGCCGATCCGTCATTTTTTATGACCGAGGAGACCGTGATGACCCTAGCCGAGACCAACCGCTTGCCCCCTGCGCCGCGTTGGCGGCCGAGCCTTTCGGAGGCAATCGGTGAGACGCCGCTCATTCGTCTCCGCCGCGCCTCCGAAATGACCGGCTGCACCATTCTCGGCAAGGCGGAGTTCATGAACCCGGGTGGCTCGGTGAAGGATCGCGCGGCGCTCGCGATCATCACCGACGCCGAGGCACGCGGCGTGCTTCACCCCGGCGGGCTGATCGTCGAGGGCACGGCGGGCAATACCGGCATCGGCCTCGCGCTCGTCGGCCATGCCCGCGGCTATCGCGTCGTCATCGTCATGCCGGAGACGCAGAGCCGGGAAAAAATCGACTTTCTCCGCATGATCGGCGCCGATCTCCGGCTGGTGCCGGCAAAACCCTATCGCGACCCGGGCAATTACGTGCATGTCTCGCGCCGGCTCGCCGAGGAGTTGGGCGGCGTCTGGGCCAACCAGTTCGACAATCTTGCCAATCGCGAGGGGCATCGCGCCACCACCGGGCGCGAGATCTGGGAGCAGACCGGCGGCCGGATCGACGCCTTCACCTGCGCTTGCGGCACCGGCGGCACGCTCGCCGGCGTCGCCCTCGCGCTCAAGGAACGCGATCCCAAGGTGCAGATCGTGCTGGCAGACCCGGAAGGAAGCGGGCTTTACGGGTGGGTGAAGGCGAATGATCTCTCGGTTGCGGGAAGTTCGATCACCGAGGGCATCGGCCAGTCACGGGTTCCCGCCAATCTCGAGGGCGCGCCGATCGATGACGCGCTGCGCATTCCCGATGCGGAGGCGCTGGAGGCGATTTTCACCCTGCTGATCGAAGACGGGATTTCGGTCGGCGGCTCGGCCGGGATCAACATCGCCGCGGCCATTCGCCTCGCCCGCGCGATGGGGCCGGGCCACACCATTGTCACCATCCTGTGCGATGGCGGAGCGCGCTATCAGTCGAAACTGTTCAACCCGGAGTTTCTGCGCGCGAAAAACCTGCCGGTGCCGCCCTGGCTCGCCGGCTAAGCGGGGAAAGACGTTCTTTTTTGAAAAAAAGAACCAAAAAACTTTTGTCCGGTCTTTAGGGTGGCGCCGCAGGCGCTGCCCAACCAGTAGCAGTCTTTTTGCTTCTTTTTCGGAAGTCAAAAGAAGGTATTTATGGATCTTGTCGGCACTGCCGGTTCAGAATCCGAAGGCAAAGCCGATGCGGATGGTGAAATCGCTGGTGGTGCTGGAGGGTTCATAGAAGCCGGCGCCGTTGGTTGGGCTCGCGCCATAGCCGAAATGGGTATAATCGAGCCCGCCATAGAGATGAATGCGGTTGGCGAGAAGGTAATCGGCGCCGATTCCGGCTTGCAAGAGCGCGGTGTCGCCGAGCGAAAA
This sequence comes from Acidibrevibacterium sp., assembly GCF_049965395.1. Taxonomy (NCBI): domain Bacteria; kingdom Pseudomonadati; phylum Pseudomonadota; class Alphaproteobacteria; order Acetobacterales; family Acetobacteraceae; genus Acidibrevibacterium; species Acidibrevibacterium sp. Next base: position 27,572 of record NZ_JBMFWJ010000009.1, on the reverse strand, counting down.
ATTCATCGGCCCATAGCCTTCCGCCGCCAAGGCGCCGCCAGAGGCATTGGCGTTGCTGCCAAGCGTCTCTGCCCAGCCGAGCCGGCCGGTGAGCACCAGGCGGGTGTTGAGAGCATAATCGCCGCGCACGCCAAAGCCGAGGAAACCGTTCGAATGGTCCTCGTTATAGCCGCTCGGCCCCTGCAGATCGCTCTGCCAGTCATGATAGCCGCCCTGAATGAAGGGGATCAGCATGAGGTTGGGGCTGAATAGGAACCCCTTGCCAAGCTCGACGCTGACATTATTGGTGGTGTCGTTCGAGCTGCTGCGCAGCGGCGTGCCGCCGATGGTCGCGCCATTATAGCCGAACGAACCCGTGCCATAGCTGTAACGGATTCCGGCATAGAGATTGCTGATGCCGAGCGCGTCCACCATCGTGGTGATTTTGCCCTCAAGGCCGGGCAGCGTGCCGGATTGGGTGTCGAGCGTGTTCCCGGCGCTGTCATGCTCAGCATAATTCTGGATCATCGCGGTGGCCGCGAGGCCGATCTCGTTATTGACGTTGACGACCGCGAGATCATCGGCGCGGGCGAGCGCTGGCACCAGCAGAGCGGCGGCGAGGGCAGCAAGAAATTGGCGCATGAAAATCCGGGCGGCTCGGGCGGCGATCGGTTGCAATCAAAGCATGATATTATACGAAATCCTACCAATTTGTTGAGAGCCGTTTTTTCCAATGGTACTTTTCGCCCCGCACGCCTGCTCACGGCCACGCAGCAGGCGTTCGATGCGCGAATCGGGCACCGCCCAAAGCAGCGCCGGCACCCAGAGCAGCGCGAAGGCAAGCCCCGGCCAATCCGCCAGATCCACGGAGATCCCAACGAGATAGAGCCAGATCGATCCCTTGCCCTTGCCATCCGTGCCGACGGCGCGCACCAGCAGGCCCTTATTCCCCTGCGCGCGGATCAGGCTGGCCTGCAACACCATGTAAGCCAGCGCCGCCATGAAGAGATCGAACCCGAACAACTGACCGGCCCGCGCGCGAGGCCGTCGGCGGCGATCCAGCCGGCGCAAAACGGCAGCAGCAAAAGCCAGAACAAGAGATGGAGGTTCGCCCACAGAGCCCGCCCATCAACCGCAGTCACCGCCTGGAACATGTGATGATGATTGCTCCAGTAGATGCCGACATAAATGAAGCTGAGCACGTAAGAGATCAGCACCGGCCATAGCGCGAAAAGATCGCGCAACCCTGGCCCGGCCGGCTCGTGCAGTTCCAGAACCATGATGGTGATGATGATCGCCATCACCCCGTCGGTGAACGCTTCCAGCCGGCCCTTGTGCATCAGGCTGTTCCAATCGCCGCCAGAAACTCCGCCCATTCGCGCTTGGAAAGCCCGGACTCCGGCTGCTCGACCCGCTCCCCCGCCAGCATCCGGCGTAAGACCGCGCGCATCGGGGCCGAGAGCGTGACCGCGCCGAGGCGATAGTCGCGGAAGGCGCGCGCCGCCATCGGTACCCAGGCTTCGACCGTTTTCAGCATCACCTCGGCGTAGGCGCGGATTTCATATTGTGCGTGAGCATCGGCGCGCAGCGATATGAAATGCAAGAGATTATGGAGATCGGTTTTCCAATACCATTGCGTGTAAGTGTTCAGCGTCAGATTCATCCGCGCAAGCTCGCGCGCGAGCCCTTGCCGGGTGGGATCACGCGCCGTGCCGTCCTCGTTCTCGTTCAGCATGGCAAGGTAATGGTCATGGCAACGCGTGGCGTCCTCGCGCAGCAGATCGAGCACCATCGCCGCCTCGTCCGCGGCCAGCGCCTCGCCGCGCCCCTGGCGGTTGCTCGCCGACTGCGCCGCGAGATGCGCGGGGGCGGGGAGATAGAATTCGCGGTCGAGGATGGAATAGCGGGCGGAGTATTCGTTGACGTTCGCCATGCGGTGGCGGATCCATTGCCGGGCGATAAAAATCGGCAGTTTGACGTGATATTTAATCTCGCACATCTCGAACGGCGTGGTGTGGCGATGGCGCATGAGATAGCGGATCAGCCCCTCATCCTCGCTCACCTTGCGCGTCCCGCGGCCATAGGAGACGCGGGCTGCCTGCACGATCGCGCCGTCATCGCCCATGTAATCGACCACGCGGACGAAGCCGTGATCGAGCACCGGGTGGGGGTGATAGAGAATCGCTTCCAGCGTCGGAACGGTCGCGCGCCTGGTTTCGGCGCGGGCGGCGCGCTGGGCTTCGATGGCGGCGATCTGATCTTGGGCGAGTGGCATCGCGGGAATCCTCTTTCAAGGCGGTTGCGGCACGCCTATATCTCAGCCGTCGGTTCGCCGACTATGGCGATAAACGGTGCATGGCATAAGCGTAGTGGACCCGGGGGCAGTGCCCGGCGCCTCCACCAGTTTTCCCGGGCGGGTCGGCCCGGGTAGGGGGGCGAAACAGGCTCGACACGCGTGGTAAAGATGTATCTTTCGCTCGGCATGGTTCCGCCGTTATCGGGCCGTACGATAGGTGCCAACGACAACATGGCGCTCGCTGTCGCTGCATAAGCGATAAGCGCGGTTCGGGGGGCACCGGGCAACAGAAGCCCCCCACTTCCCCATCGCGCCTCACCCCGCTCCGAGCAGGACGAAAATCACCCCGCCGGAGACGAGGAACAGGCCGGCGATGTCGCTCCGCTTCATCCGCTCGCGTAGGTAAAAATGGCTAAAGAGGAGGATAAACGGCACCTCCATCTGACCGAGCGAGCGCACCAGACCGACCGGGGCGAGCGCGAACGCCGAAAACCAACAGCCCGACCCCACCGCCGACATCGCGCCCACCCAAAGCGAACGCCGCCAACTCACCAGCGACGCCAAAATCTGCCGCGGCTCGCGCCAGGCAAGCCATGCGCCCAGCATCACCGTCTGCATCGCGTTCGTCACCACCAGGGCGTAGATCGCCTGGATGATCGGATGCCCGCCATGGAGCGCGAGATTGGCCCATTTGATCAGGACCGAGACGAAAGCGAAGCAGAGCCCGGTGCCGAGCCCGCACAGGGCCGCCGGCTGGAACGTCGCCCGCAACAGGCCGCGCAGACGCATGCCATGCCCGGCGAGCGAGAGCGTGAGCACGCCAACCACCCCGATCAGAATGCCAACCCAGGCCACAAGACGCAGCCGTTCGCCCGCGATCAGCCAGGCGACGAGCGCGGTCTGCACCCCCTCGGTCTTGGCGTAAGCGCTGCCGACGGCGAAGCTGCGAAAGCTAAATGAGAGGATGAGGAGGCCGGTGCCGACGATCTGCAACGCGCCGGCGATCGCGCATTCGGCCAAAAACGTCGCGTTCGGCGCCGGCAGCCGCACCCCGCTCGCCGCCAGCAGGACGACGAGCAGCGCCAGTCCAAACGGCACGCCATAGAAAAACCGCACGAATGACGCGCCATTGACCGAGAGCACGGCGCGAAGCCGCTGCTGCAAAGCCGTCCGCCAAGTCTGAAACAATGCCGCGATCAGGGTGAAGAGGATCCAAAGCGGCATCACGCCGATTCCGTTGCCGGATATCGGCCGGGGCAGGAGAAAATACGCCGCGCTGTGTCAAATATCATAGATATTCCATGAGGCGTTTCAGAAGTCGGAGATCATCGGCCGCGTGCGCGGCAACCCCGAGCGGGCCCGGGAAAGGCTCCGCGATGTGACAGTAGAGGCCCCCCCCTCTTGGTCAAGCCGGCCGATCCTGAGGCGCGGAATCATCTCTTGACGAAATGTATCATTGGCTACATATACCAGACACCGTCCCAACGTCCCAGAAAGCAGAGCCATGAGCCAGGGGATTTCCGAGTTTCCGATGCCGCTCCCCGACCGTGCCGCCGATATGCCGCCGGTCAGCCGCGAGGATGTTCTGCGTGCCCGCGATCGCCGCTCGGTGCTCGATGCGCGGGCGAGAAAGCGCGCCTTCCGCCTGCTCTGGCTGCTCGCCGGGCCGGGGGTTCTGGTCATGCTGGGCGAGAATGACGGGCCGAGCATGGTCTCCTACGCGACCACCGGGGCGACTTATGGGATCGGCTTTTTCGTGCCGTTCATTCTGCTCACCTTCGTCATGGCGTTTGTTGTGCAAGAGATGACGGTGCGCCTCGGCGCCGTCACCCATCGCGGCCATGCTGAGCTGATCTTCCAGCGTTTCGGGCCGTTTTGGGGCTATTTCGCGATGGCCGATCTGGTGGTCGGCAATCTCCTCACCTTGATCACCGAATTCATCGCGATCCAGGCCGGCGGGCTCTATTTCGGCGTTCCCGCCTGGCTTTCGGTCGCGGTCGGGGCAGCGCTGATCCTGGCCTCGCTCGCGCTCCGGCGTTACGCGACCTGGGAGCGGGCGCTGATGGCGCTCGCCGTCTTCAACCTCTTGTTCATCCCCGCCGCCCTCTTTGCCCACCCGAGCGGCGCGGCGCTGGCGCAGGCAATCGTCACTTGGCGTCCGATCCCGGGCGGCGTGACGGTCGCTTTCGTGACCTTGTGCATGGCCAATATCGGCGCGACCGTCACCCCCTGGATGATTTTCTTCCAGCAAAGTGCTGTGGTGGACAAGGGCCTGACCGCCGCCGATATCGGCGAGGGGCGCGTCGATACCGCGTTCGGCGCCATCCTCGCCGCCATCGCCGCGATCGCGACGGTTGCCGCGGCGACGCCGCTTTTCGCCCATCACGTCGATGTTGCCAATTTCGCGAGCGGCGCCGATTTCGCGACCGCGCTCCGCCCCTATCTCGGCACGACCGGCGCGACGCTGTTCGCACTCGGCATTATCGAGGCCGGGCTGGTCGCGGCGATGACGATTTCCACCAGCTCCGCCTATGCCCTTGGCGAAACCACCCATGCGCGCCACAGCCTCAATCTCGATTTCTCGCAAGGCAAGTTGTTCTACGGCACCGTCATCGTCTCCACCCTATTCGCCGCTCTGGTGGTGCTGATCCCGGGCGCGCCGCTGCTCGCCTTGACGCTCACCGTCAATGTCATCGCGACCCTTCTGATGGCGCCCGCGCTCTTGTTCCTGCTGCTCCTGGTTAATGACCGCGAAATCATGGGCACGCACGCCAATACCTGGCGCGCCAATCTCGCCGGCGGGTCGATCGTCGGCCTGATCGTGGTCATCGGCATTTTCTACGGTCTGATAACCGCTTTTCCTGGCCTATTGGGGAAATAGGGGGACGCCATGAGCTATGATCCGCACTGTATCGCCGCCCTCGAGCCGAGCCAACTGAGCGCGATGCGTGAGGCGCCGCTGCCGCGCCGGCATCTCGGGCGCGGGGTGATGCTGCTTTTGGTGCTGCTCCGGGTCTATGTCCTCGCAGCCATTCCGGTGGTCGCCTACGCTTTCATCGCCGCGCTCGCGAACCCGTCGTGACGCCCGCCGCAACCCACGACGATGTGGTGATCGCGGACTGGATCGACCGCAACGGCCATCTCAATCTCGCCTATTATCTCGTTCTGTTCGACCGCGCGACCGACGTCCTGTTCGACCGGCTGGGCATCGGCGCCGCCTATAGCGCCGCCTCGGGCTGCTCGCTGTTCGTGGTTGAGACCCACACGCTCTATGAGCGTGAACTGGCGCTCGGCGCGCGGGTGCGCATCGATTGCCACGTCCTTGGCGCAGACCAAAAACGCCTCCATCTCGCCCATGAAATGTTCCGCGCAGGGGAAGCGGACCGCGTCGCGCTGCTGGAAGGGATGGTTTTGCACGTCGATCTCGGAAGCCGCCGCACGGCACCTTTTCCCGCCGCGATCGCCGCAACCCTCGCTGGCGCGGTGACGAGCGCGCCGCCCGCCGGCCTCGGGCGGCGGATCAGCGGGTTGGGCCGCCGATAATCAGCCGCTGATCCGCGAAAGCCCGCCGAGATAGGGCCGCAGCGCGTCGGGGATGATAATCGCGCCGTCCGCCTGTTGGTAATTCTCCATCACCGCGATCAGGGCGCGCCCGACCGCAACCCCCGAGCCGTTCAGCGTATGGACGAAGCCGGCGACCTTCCCGTCCGCGCCGCGAAACCGCGCATTCATGCGGCGGGCCTGAAAATCCCGGCAGTTGGAGCACGAGCTGATCTCCCGCCAGGCTTGCTGGCCAGGCAGCCAGACCTCGAGATCGAAGGTTTTCGCCGCCGAAAACCCGGTATCGCCAGCGCACAGCAGCACCCGGCGATAGGGAAGGCCGAGCCGCTCCAATACGGTTTCGGCGGAGCGGGTCATGCGCTCATGCTCGGCCGCGCTGTCATCGGGATGGGTGAGCGAGACCAGCTCGACCTTGCGAAATTGGTGCTGGCGCAGCATGCCGCGCGTGTCGCGCCCGGCCGCCCCGGCCTCGGCGCGGAAGCAATCGGTGAGCGCGGTCAGACGCAAGGGAAGGATTTTCGCCGGGAGAATCTCGCCGGCGGCAAAATTGGTCAGCGGCACCTCGGCGGTCGGAATCAGCCAGCTGTTATCGGTAGTGCGAAACAGATCGTCGGCGAATTTCGGGAGCTGGCCTGTGCCATAAACAGCGGCGTCATTGACCAGAAGCGGCACCGACGCTTCCTCATAGCCGTGTTCGCCGGTGTGGAGATCGAGCATGAACTGCCCGAGCGCGCGCTCAAGCCGCGCCAGCGCGCCGCGCAGCACGACGAAGCGCGAGCCCGCGAGCTTGGCGGCAAGCGAAAAATCCATGAGGCCGAGCGCCTCGCCCAATTCGAAATGCTGTTTTGGCGCAAAGCCGAAATCGCGCGGCGCGCCAACTTCTTTGAGAACGACATTAGAGCGCTCGTCGGCGCCGTCGGGGACGTCCGCATCCAGCAAATTGGGCAGGGTTTCGAGAAGCGCTTTGACCGCCTGCTCCTGGCGCTTTGCTTCCTCCTCGTGCGTCTCTCGGTCGCTCTGCAGCGCCGCGGCTTCGCGTTCGAGGGTGGAGGTCTCCTCACCACGGCGTTTCCCCTCGCCAATCCGGCGCGAAATCTCATTGCGGCGGGTTTGCAGGTCCTGGGCCAAGCTTTGCGCGGTGCGGCGCAAATTGTCGCTCTCAAGCAACCGGGAGGAAACGGCCGCCAGCCCCCGCCGCTGCATCGCCGCGTCGAATGCTGCGGGATCATCGCGAATGGCGCGGATATCGTGCATGTCAATCCTCGGTCGGTTTGGGCTCGACCATGCGGGCGGCGATGATCGAGATTTCGTAAAGCAGAATGAGCGGCACCGCGAGCCCGGTCTGGGTAAAGATATCGGGGGGTGTCAAGATCGCAGCGATGATGAACATGCCGACATAGGCATAGCGGCGCTTGGCGGCGAGTGCCTTGGAACTGACGATCCCGACCTTGGCCAAAAGTGTCAGCGCGACAGGCAATTGAAAGGCGATGCCGAAAGCGAGGATGAGCTTCATCACCAGGCTCAAATACTCGCTGACCTTGGCCTCCAGTTGGATCGGCAGGCCGCCGGCGCCGTTGGGGGTCTCAAAACTCAGAAAAAACCGCCAAGCAGTCGGAAAAATCAGGTAATAGGCCAGTGCCGCGCCGGCGACGAACAGGATCGGCGTCGCCACCAGAAACGGCGCCAGCGCGCGTTTTTCCGAGCGATAGAGCCCGGGCGCGACAAACAGCCAAATCTGGATCGCGATCACCGGGAAGGAGATGAAGGCGGCGCCGAAAAACGCCACTTTCACGTAGGTGAAAAATGCTTCGTAGAGCGCTGTGAAGATCAGGCGCCGGTCCTGCCCGGTTTGGTGCATCAGAATATTGGCAAGCGGGCGCGCCAGGAAGGAATAAATATCCTTCGAGAAGTAATAACAGACGCCGAACGCGACGAGAAACGCAACCAGCGAGAATAACAGCCGCCGGCGCAGCTCGATCAGATGTTCGAGCAGCGGCATGGGCTTATCGTGGATCGGGTCTTCCTGGTCGGGCGGGGGCAATTCTGTCGTTCCGGCAAGAGGTTGGGGCGTTATCCGCGTCTGTGGGCGCGCGTGACACCGGGCGGGATGAAGGCCGGCGGCGCTGGCGCTGCGGCGATTTCCGGCGGGATGAAGGAAGGCGCGGCGGCGGCCTCTGGCGGCGCCGGCGCCGCCTCGGCGGGCGGGCTCTCGCTATTGCCGGGGGCGACGTCCTCCGGCCGTTCCATCACGGTCTCCGGATGGGCGGCGACTGGCGTTGACTCAAACGGGCTTTCGTTGAGGTTGCGGGCCAGCGAGCCATCGGGATCGACCGCGCTGGTGAACGCGCCGCGTACGTCGAAATTGCGGATTTCGTTGATTTGCTGGCGAAACTCGCCAAGATCGGCGTCGCGCATCATCTCATCGACATGGCCCTGGAACTCGGCCGCCATGCGCCGCGCCTTCTTGACCATGCCCGCGACGGCGCGCATCGCCGCCGGCATATCTTTGGGGCCGATGGCGATCAGCGCCACAACGCCCACCAAGGCGATTTCGGACCAGGCAAAATCGAACATCCAGGCTCCGCGTTTACCCCGTTGCGTGATGCCAAAAGGAAAAACACTTCTTTTTCTGAAGAAAAAGAAGCAAAAAGACTTCTATCCCGTTTTCTCGGAGCGGCAATGCCGCAGGCACTGCCCAACGGGGAAAAGTTTTTTGGTTCTTTTTTTCAAAAAAGAACGATTCTTCCTCATCGCGCTATCCTCTAGCAGGAAAGCCTGCACGCGCAAACCGCGCCGTCAGGCGCTGCCCGGCGCCGGCACTTCGACCAAGAGATCGGCGCGGCGCGGCAGATCGGCGAGATCCTTGAGCCCGAATTGCGCGAGAAAGGTCGCTGTCGTGCCCCAAAGCGTCGGGCGCCCTGGCGCCTCCTTGTGGCCACGCGGTGCGATCAGGCTGGCTTCCAAAAGCGCGTCCATGGTTGCTTGCGAGAGGCTTGCGCCGCGGATTTCCTCGATCTCGGGGCGCGTCACCGGCTGATGATAGGCGATGATCGCCAGCGTCTCCATCGCGACTCGCGGCAGGCGCCGCGGCACTTCGATCACGCGGCGCAGCAGCGGGGCGAGATCGGGCGCGGTCTGGAACCGCACCCCGCCGGCGACCTCGACCAGTTCGACGCCGCGCTCGGCATAGCGCGCCGCCAGCGCCGCGACCACCGCGTCGACATCGCATGTCTCGGGCAGAACCTGGCCGAGCGCGCGGCGTGACACCGGCTCGGCGGAGGCGAACACGAATGCCTCAGCGAGGCGGAGCGCCGCTTCCGAGACCGGCGCGGGTGTTTCGGGAGTGTCTTCGTTCATGCGTCCTCCTCGCCGGCAACCGCCGGGCGCAGCAGAATAGGCCCAAATGGCGTCTCCTGACGGAGATCGATGGCGCCGCCCCGGGCCATTTCGAGGCCGGCGAGCAATGTCGCCGAGAGTGCCGCGCGACGCTGCAGCGGCTCCGCGAGATTTTCCGGCAGGAATGTCTCGAGCGTGCGCCAGTCCGGCACGCCGCCGAGCATCGCACCCAGCCGCCGCAAGGCGTCCTGGACACTCCACAGCGTCATCGGCTTCGGGCGATAGCGCCGTTGGCCGCCGCCGCGGCGAAGGGCGGCGAGATAGGCGCGGAGCAGCGCCGGCACGTCAAGGCGCAAGCGTGAGCGATCGATTTCCGAGAAATCCTCGGGGGCGGCGCGGGCGAAAACCTCCTGGCCGAGCTGCGGGCGGGCAGCGAGCCAGGCGCTCGCGGCGCGCATCGCCTGCAATTCGGCAAGGCGCGCGGCGAGCGTTTCGGCCGCTTCCTCGCCAGCCTCGGCCTCCTCCGTCCCCGCCGGGAGCAAGAGGCGCGATTTCATCCAGGCGAGCCACGCCGCCATCACCAGCCAGTCGGCGGCGAGTTCGAGGCGCACCCGCCGCGCCCCCTCGATCACCGCGAGATATTGCTCGACCAGAGCAAGTATGGAAATCCGCGCGAGATCGAGCTTTTGGCCGCGCGCGAGTTCCAAAAGCAAATCGAGCGGCCCCTCGAACCCTTCGAGGCGCAAAACCAGGGTTTCGATCAACGGCGGCTCGGCCGGCGCCTCAGCCATGGTCCGACATGCCCGCAAGCCACAGGACGACGCCGATCGCGCGCGGCACGATATGATCGAGCGCGGCCCCCACCGGATCGACCCGCCAGCCGAGCCCGGCGAGCACCTGCGGCAGGATGAACACGACCAGCAAAACCAGCAGGATGCCGACCCGCTCGAGCAGCGCCCAACGCCGCGCGAGCCGCAGCGGCAACAGCCCGACCACGATCCGCCCGCCATCAAGCGGCGGAATCGGCAGCAGATTGAAGATCCCGAGGACGAGATTGGTGAGCACGAAATAATAGATGAAGACGCCGCCGATTTCGGTGCCACGAGGCGGCAAATAGGCGAGCGGATGGAGCGCCAGAGCTGCGAGCCAGGCGAGCAGGAAATTCATCGCCGGCCCGGCCGCCGCGACCACCATCATGCCGCGCCGGGGGCTGCGGAATTTCCACGCCGCGACCGGCACTGGCTTGGCCCAGCCGAACAAAAACACCACCCGCCCGAGCGTCAGCCACTGCCCGATCAGCAGGATGCCGGGGAGCAGGACGGTGCCGACGCGGTCGATATGGCGCAGCGGGTTGAGCGACAGCCGCCCGGCAGCCCGCGCCGTATCGTCGCCCATGGCGAGCGCGGCATAGCCATGCGCCGCCTCATGCAGCGTGATCGCCAGCACCACCGGCACGACGGCGAGCGCGAGCTGCAGGGCGAGGCCGATCATCCGAGCAAAGCCTCCCGCTCCGCTGCCAGGGCCTCGCGCGCGGCGAGAAGAGCGGGATCGCGGCGCGTGCGCGCGAGGGCGCGGGCGGCGGCGAGGCGCTCGCCGGCCGCAGGCGTGATAGCGGGGCAGGCGTCGAGCAGGGAGGCGGTTTCAGCGAGGGCGCCGGTGCAATGGAGCACGAGATCGCAGCCGGCGTCCAACGCTGCAACCGCGAGATCGCCCGGCGCGCCGGTGAGCGCGCGCATGGCGAGGTCGTCTGAGACGAGAACGCCAGCAAACCCGATCGCCCCGCGGATCACGTCGCGGATGATGGTTGGCGAAAGCGTCGCCGGCCGCGCGGGATCGAGCGCGGGATAGAGGATATGCGCGGTCATCGCCCACGGCAGCGGAGCGTTGGCGGCAAAAGGCGCGACATCGGCGGCAAGATCGGAGGCCGCCACCACCGGCAGGGTCAAATGGCTGTCGGCTTCGGCGCGGCCGTGCCCGGGAATATGTTTCATCACGGGCTGCACGCCGGCGGCGAGAAGCCCGGACGCGAGCGCCGCGCCGAGGGCCGCGACCGCCTCGGGATCGGCGGCGAAAGCGCGATCGCCGATCACCGCATCCGCCCCTGGGATCGCGAGATCGAGCACCGGCGCGGTGACGACATCGAGCCCGCTGGCCGCGCATTCGCCGCCGATCAGCGCGCCTTGGAGGAAGGCGGCGCGCCGCCCGGCAGCGGGATCGTGCGCATAAAGCCGCCCGAGCGCCGCCGCCGCGGGATGCTCGCGCCAGAAGGGCGGGCGTAGCCGGGCAACGCGCCCGCCCTCCTGGTCGATCATCACGACCGCTGCGGCCGGTAAAATCGCGCGAAGATCGTCGATCAGGCGGCTAAGCGCCGCCGGTGTGGTGACATTGCGGGCAAACAAGATCACCCCGGCTGGCGGCGCGTGGCGGAGCAGGGCCGTCTCCTCGGCGCCGAGTGTTGCGCCTGCAAGACCGATGATCGCGGCTTTCATCGGCGCTGGCTGCGATGACGGCTCATGGCGGGCTGCGGCTTAAAAAGCCGCTACGGCGCAGGCCGTGCTCTTGCCGCGAAGATAGGCGCAAAACTCCCGTGCCTGCGCGGTATCGCCGAATCCGCCAGCCCGCAGCCGCCAAAACACGTGCCCGTCATGGCTGATGACACGGCTGATCAGCACCTTGCGATGGGCGAATTGCGTCGGGAAGCGCTTTTCGAGGCGCGCCCATTCCTCACGCGCTTGCGCTTCCGTAGGCAGAGCGGCGAGCTGGACCTCGATGTCGTGACCGGAGGCGGAGACCGCGGCAGGTTTCGCCGGGCTCGCTATTGCCGCTGGATGCGGGGCGGCGGCGGCCGGCGCGGGGGAGGCGGAGGCTGGTGTCGGCGCCGGCAGCACTTGCGCCGACTGCAGCCGGTGGAGTTCGGTAGGAGCCGGCGTTTCCGGCGGCGGCGCGAGCGTTTCAGCCGCCCCCGCACCCATCCCGCTCGCCGCGCCGGGCGCGGCCGGCAGCGTGGCGGCGCCGAGGAGGGCAGCGTCGGCCCCGGCGACCTGCAAGCCACCGGGATTGACCGGCTTGACTTTGACCGGCCCGGGATCAGCGGCGATGAGCGGCACCGGCCCATGGCGATGCCCGGCGAGCGACCATGCCCCGACGATCAACGCGAGCGCCCCGCCAAGGCCGCCGGCGATCGCCATTAGGCGCCGTGTCGCGGGATCGAGGCCGCGCTGGGGGCCGTTTAGCCGCAGCGGGGCGGGATCTGGTTCGGTGTAATAGTCCTGTGGCACCGGCGCATGCCCCCTTCAACGCATCTCTTCGACTGGCGCGACCCCCATGACAGCGAGGCCGGAGCGGATCACCACCGCCATCGCCGCCACCAAGGCAAGCCGCGCGCTGGTTTCCGCGGGCCGCTCCGGCTGGATGAAACGCAACGTCGCGGCCTCTCGTCCACGGTTCCACAATATATGAAAATCGCTGGCTAAATCATAGAGAAAAAACGCGATCCGATGTGGCTCGTGGGCGCGTGCGGCGCCTTCGACGAGGCGCGGCCAGCCGGCGAGGCGGCGGATCAGCGCGAGTTCGGCGTGATCGGTAAGGCTCTCGAGGGCGACGCTTGCGAGCGCCTCTGGGGTGGTGGGGAAACCCTGTTCGGCGGCATGGCGTAGCACCGAGCGCGCGCGAGCATGCGCGTATTGGACGTAAAATACCGGATTCTCGCGCGTCTCGGCCACTGCCTGGTCGAGATCGAATTCCATCTGCGCGTCGTTTTTGCGCGTCAGCATGATGAAGCGGACGACATCGCGCCCGACCTCCTCGATCAGATCGCGGAGCGTGACGAAACTGCCGGCGCGCTTGGACATGCGCACCGGCTGGCCGCCCTTCAGCACATGGACGATCTGGCAGAGCAGCACATCGAGCGTCGCCCCATCGCCGGCGAGCGCGGTGATCGCCGCCCGCAGGCGCGCGACGTATCCCCCGTGATCGGCGCCCCAGACATCGATCAGTGTGCGAAAGCCGCGCCCGATCTTGTCGGCGTGATAGGCAATGTCGTTGGCGAAATAGGTCGCCGAGCCATCCGATTTGCGCAATGGCCGATCGACGTCGTCGCCAAAGAGCGTCGCACGGAACAGGGTCTGCTCGCGCGGCTCCCAATCCTCGGGGAGCTTACCCTTGGGCGGCTCGAGCACCCCCTCATAGATCAGCCCGGCTTGCGCGAGCCGGCCGATCACCGCCTCGACCGCGCCGCTCGCAACCAGCGCGCGCTCAGAGGTGAAGACATCCGGACGCACCCCGAGACGCGCGAGATCTTCGCGGATTCCCGCCATCATCGCGGCGACCGCGAAATCCCGCACGGTCTCGAGCCAAAGTTCCGGCGGCGCGATGCCACCGTCCGCAGCGGCGAGGCTCCGGCCATGATTTTCAGCGAGTGCCGCACCGACCGCGATCAGATAATCGCCCCGATATTGCAGGCCAGAGGGTGCTCGCGCGGCGAAATCCTCGGCCGCGATTTCGCTTCCGATCGCCTGCAGATAACGCCAATAGGCGGCCCAGGCGAGCGCCGTGACCTGTGCCCCGGCATCGTTGATGTAATATTCCCGGGTGACCTCGTACCCGGCCTTGGCGAGCAGATTGGCGAGAGCATCGCCGACCACGGCGCCCCGGCAATGGCCGATATGCATCGGCCCGGTCGGGTTGGCGGAGACATATTCGACATTGACCCGCTGCCCCGTGCCGATTTCGCTATCACCATAGGCCTCGCCGGCGGTGAGGATGGCCGGGATGACGGCATGGAGAGCCGCGGGGCGGAGGCGGATATTGAGAAAACCCGGCCCCGCGACCTCGGCGGCGGCGATTTCGGGGGCGGTCGCGAGCGCTTTGGCGAGCGCGTCGGCGAGCGCGCGCGGCGGCATCCCGGCCGCTTTCGCCGCCACCATCGCAACGTTGCTCGCCATGTCGCCGTGCGCCGCCTCACGCGGCGGGCTCACCTCGATGCGCGCGAGAACATCTTCGGGCATGGCGGGCGCGCTGGCGGCAAGGGCGGCGCGGATGCGCGCGCCGATCTGCGCGAAAAGATCGCTGGTCATAATATATCTGCTTTCAAGGAAAGGGCGGGCACGCGCGACGCCTCAGCCAGAGATCGCGATATCGGTGAGGCGACGATGTTCGTCCATCGCGAAGCGGTCGGTCATGCCGGCGATATAGTCGGCAACGATCATCGCTGCCCGCGCCGATCCCGGCTCCCCCGCCCGCGCCCGCCATTCATTGGGCAGCAATCCGGGGTCGCCATGGAACATGCGAAACAGCTCCTCGGTCAGCCGGCGCGCCTTGCTGGTCATGCGGTTGACCCGCCAATGGCGATACATGCGCGCGAACAGAAATGCCCGGATCGCCTGATTGGCATCGGCGACGGCGGCGCTGAACGCTATCACCGCGGTTTTCGCCCGCCGAATATCGTCGGCCGAGCCCGGCGCGAGGGCGGCGAGGCGGTGGCGCGATGAGGCGAGGAGGTCGGAAATCAGCGCATTGATCACCCGCCGGATGGTCTCGTGGCGGAGCCGCGGCGGCGGCATATCGAGGCTCGCCCGCCCCGCGTCCGCGAGCGCCGCGCCGACGATCGGCAAGTGCGCGATATCGCCGAAATCGAACAGGCCGGCGCGCAGTCCGTCATCGATATCATGGCCATGATACGCGATATCGTCGGCGAGCGAGGCGAGCTGCGCCTCGGCGGACGCGAAATTTCCGAGATCGAGCGGATGGCGCGCATCATAATCGGCGACATAGGCCGGCGGGTGGGGGAGGGGGCCATTATGCTTGGCGAGCCCCTCGAGCGTCTCCCAGGTGAGGTTGAGGCCATCGAAGGCGGCGTAGCGGCTTTCGAGCAATGTGACCACCCGCAAGGACTGGGCGTTGTGGTTGAAGCCACCGAACGGCGCCGCCGCCTGCGCCAGCGCCTCCTCGCCGGCATGACCGAAGGGCGGATGGCCGAGATCATGGGCGAGCGCCAGCGCCTCGGTCAGATCCTCGTCGAGGCCGAGGGCGCGGGCGCAGGAGCGGGCGATCTGGGCGACCTCAATCGAATGGGTAAGGCGGGTGCGGTAGAAATCCCCCTCGTGATTGACGAAGACCTGGGTTTTGTATTGCAGCTTGCGGAAGGCGGAGCTGTGGATGATGCGGTCGCGGTCGCGCTGGAAGGGGCTGCGCCCGATCGCCTCGGGCTCAGGATGAAGCCGGCCGCGGGAAGTCTCAGCGCGGACGGCGAAAACGGCCAAGGCGTGCATGTCGGTCATGTCGGCGCGGGATAGCATCCCGGTCGGGGCTCTTCAATCCGCGCCCATGCGCGCCTATCTTCGCTCCTATGAACCTTACAGCCACCCCGCCCCGCTTTCGCCTTGCCCCGCGCGCCGCGCGCCGCGTCGCCGCCCTGCTCGCCGCGCCGGCCGCCGGTGGCGCCGCGCCGGCAGCGCTCCGCGTCGCCGTGCTCGCTGGCGGTTGCAACGGCCTGCAATACCGCTTCGATCTCGATGAAACGATCGCCGCCGATGACGTGGTGATTGAAGAAGAGGGGGCGCGGGTCGCCATCGACCCGGTCAGCCTCGATCTCCTCGCCGGCGCCGAACTCGACTATGTCGAAGAATTAATGGGTGCCTATTTCAAGGTCAAAAATCCTAACGCCACCTCTTCCTGCGGTTGCGGCACCTCGTTCGCGGTCGAGTGAGTGGCCGCGCGCGTGAAGATCACCACCTGGAACGTCAATTCGATCCGCAAGCGTCTGGGTCAGGTGCAAGCGTGGCTTGCCTGCGAACAGCCGGATATCCTGTTGCTCCAGGAGCTGAAATGCGAGGCGCGGGATTTTCCCGAACTCGAGTTCGCGGCGCTCGGCTATCGCGCCGAAATCGTCGGCCAGAAAGCCTATAACGGCGTCGCCGTGCTCGCGCGCATCCCCTTTGAGGTCAGGCTGCGGGCCTTGCCTGGCCTTGCGGCCGATGGCGATGGCCCGCCGGAGGCACGCTATATCGAAATCGAGGCGGCGGAGATGGTGATCGGCGGGCTTTACGCGCCGAATGGCAATTCCGGCGGCGTCGAGGGCTATCGGCGCAAGCTCCGCTGGCTGGACGCACTGATCGCGCACGCGCGCGCCCTCCTCGCCGCCGATACCCCGCTGGTGCTCGCCGGGGATTTCAATATCTGCCCCGATGACGACGATCTTGCCCCCGGCGCGCTCGCCCCCGATGACGCGCTGGTGCGCCCGGAAAGCCGCGCCCGCTTCCGCACCCTGGTCTGGCTCGGCATGACGGACGGCTTGCGCGCGCTGACGCCGGAGGGGCCTATCTTCACCTTCTGGGACTATCAGGCCGGCGCCTTTGCCGCCGATCGTGGCCTGCGGATCGACCATGTCCTGCTGTCGCCGACGCTGGCTGAGCGCCTCACGGCCGCCTCCGTCGACCGCGCCGCCCGCGCCGCCGAACAACCCTCCGACCACGCCCCGGTAAGCGTCACCTTGGCTTAGCGCGTGATTTCTTGAAATTGGAGTCGTTTTTGGGATGGCATCTCGGGCAAAGGCGGTCTGGGGGCAACCTGGTTGCCGCCTGCAAGATCATTTTTCTATGACGTGATTTGAAACTTTACGCGTGCCGCCGGGCATGCTCTATTTTCCCGCGTGACGTGACGATGGCGATACCAAGCCTGCACGAGAGTAAAACACGCGGGTAAAAGCCGCAGAACGCGGGTGTAACCCTCGCCGGTGCCTTGCCTACGCCATCGTGCAGAGCGTCGTCGAAAACCGGCGTTGAAAAATCGACGCCAAAAAGCAAAGGGGAATGGTCCATGGCGTGGAATAAGCGCAATAAGTATTGGCTGTTGACGGCCGCGAATGTGGCGGGTCTGGCCTTGGCGCTCGGCTTTGCGGCGCTGCCGGCGCGCGCCGGCGACATCACCGATCAGCAATTGCTGAACGCCGATCAGGATGCCGGCAACTGGCTTCTCCATCACAAGGATTATGCCGCACATCGCTTCTCGACGCTTGATCAGATCAACGCCGGCAACGTGAAGAATCTGAAGGTCGCGTGGACGCTACAGCTCGGTGGCCTCGAGGGCGGCGGCATCTGGACGCATGGCGGGCTTGAGGGAACGCCACTCGCCGAGGACGGCATCCTCTATGTCACCGACGGCTGGGGTTCGGTCTACAAGATCGACACCCATGGCGGCGAAGGCAAGCTGCTGTGGAAGATGGACCCCAAGACCGATCACGACTGGGCGGGCGCGATCGCGTGCTGCGGCGTCGATAATCGCGGGGTTGCGCTGTGGCATAATCTCGTCATCTCCCACACCCTCGATGGCCGCTTGGTCGCGACCGACAAGGAGAGCGGCAAGATTGTCTGGCAGCGCCAGGTCGCCAATCCCGACAAGGGCGAGGTCGTTACCGGGGCGCCTTTGGTTGTGAAAAACCTCGCGATCACCGGCGTCGCCGGCGCCGAATATGGCATTCGCGGGTGGATCGCGGCGACCGACCTCACGACGCAGAAAGAAGTCTGGCGCACCTACACCATCCCCGGCAAGGGCGAGCCGGGCAGCGACACTTGGAAGGATGATCACGATGCGGCCGCGATCGGCGGCGGCTCGACCTGGGTTACCGGCAGCTATGATCCGGGAACGGATACGATCTATTGGGGCGTTGGCAATCCCGGGCCGGATTGGGATAGTGCGTATCGCCCCGGCGATAATCTCTACACCGACAGCACGCTCGCCCTCGATCCTGCGACCGGCAAGATCAAATGGCATTTCCAGCACACGCCGAATGATGCCTTCGATTACGACAGCGTCGCTGAAAACGTCCTCGTCGACATCAACGGCAAGCATCTGGCCTTGGAAGCCGATCGCAATGGCGTTGGCTATGCCGTCGATCGCACCAATGGGCAATTCGTCTGGGCACAGCCTTTCGTCAAGCAATTCACCTGGACCTCGGGGATCAATCCGCAAACCGGCAAGCCGATGGAGTATGATCCGAGCAAGCCGGTTCAGACCTATAACGCCGCGGTGACGCCGACCCGGGAAAACAAGGTGACGATGATTTGCCCGGGCAATATGGGCGGCAAGAACTGGCCGCCGACGGCCTATAATCCCAATCTCCATCTCTGGTATATTCCGGTGATCGAAAGCTGCAACCGGATCACCGTCGAGGCGATGGTGCCAGGCAAATCCTTCAAGCCGCGTGAATTCTTCACCGGCGGCGGGCCGAGCGATCCGGTGCGTATCACCGGCAGCATCACCGCGATCGATGTCGCGACCGGCAAGATCGCCGGCAAGGCGGAGACGCCGTACCCGATGCTCGGCGGGATTTTGGCAACGCCCGATCTGGTGATGGCCGGGCAGCCGGATGGCAAGGTGATGGCGCTCGATGCCAAATCTCTCGCTAAGCTCTGGGAGTTCAACACTGGCGGTGGCGTCAGCGCGCCGCCGATGACCTTCAGCGTCGATGGCAAGCAATATATCGCGCTGCTCGTCGGCCAGGGCGGCGCGTGGGATAAATGGTTCATCGACGGCACGCCGGAACTGAAGCGGATTGCGCCAGGCTCGATGCTGTTCGTTTTCGGCCTTTGACGGAAACCGCCCCGGCGTCACCGGCGCCGGGGCGGGATCGATAATGGATCTTGCCTGACATGGTCACACGTCTGCCGCGCTTGCTCGGTTCTGCGCTGTTTTTCCTGCTGTTCGTGTCCCCCCTGCTAGGCTGGACGCAAAGCCCGGCCGTTCCCCCGGGCTCAACGCCAGAGGCGGCAACAAGCGGCGATCTCGCCGAGGGCAAACGCCTCTATCGTATCAACTGCGCCGGCTGCCATAAATGGCATGGCGGCGGCGGCGGCGGCTATGGCGGCGATGCGTTATCGCTCCGCAAAACCAAGTTCGATCGCGCACAGATCATCGAAACCGTGAGCTGCGGCCGCCCCGGCACCGGTATGCCCTATCATCGCCGCGACGCCTATCAGGACGGCGCCTGTTATGGCCTCCATGAGGACGATGTCGTCGGCAACGGCATGGTGCTGGCCGCGAATAATTTCCTCCGGCCGCAGGAGATCGGCGCGATCGCAGATTACGTGCTCGCCGATATCAAAGGCCATGGCGAGCCGAATTATCAGGAGTGTCTTGCCTTCTTTGGCACGGGATCGCGCGTTTGCGATATTTATGCGCCGGGCGGCGGCGAGCAGAAAGCGGCACCATGACGACGCGTCAGGCTTTATCGCAGGGCCTCGTGCTTTGCGTCCTCGCTCTGTTCCCGATCGCGGCGGTGCAGGCTGGCGAAAATAGTGAGGCGGGCGATCTTCGCGAATTTCGCATTGGTATGAAAATCGCCGATCTGCCCGCAGCCGGCTATCGTGATTTCGTCTGTGCCGCCGATCCCGCGCAAAAGCTCGCTGATTGGGCGGGCTATCTCGCATGTCCGGCCGATGCCAACGGCTGGCGTGAGATTGGCTTTCGCTATGACCCCGGTGCCAATCCGCAACCGCGCTATAATGATCCGCGACCGGGGACGCGGGTTGCGGGGCACCCGGTTGCGCTTTCGTTATTTGTGACTGAGGGCGAAGTGGT
Source organism: Acidibrevibacterium sp. (assembly GCF_049965395.1). NCBI lineage: Bacteria > Pseudomonadati > Pseudomonadota > Alphaproteobacteria > Acetobacterales > Acetobacteraceae > Acidibrevibacterium > Acidibrevibacterium sp. The sequence goes on along the minus strand of NZ_JBMFWJ010000009.1, from coordinate 7,825 downwards.
TGCTATCCGCATCAAAACCGACTCCGCAGCGCCGCTTTATCTTCACAAGAAGGCGTTCCTGCTCGCCGATCAGGTGATGGCACGCTACGGGCAGGAGGGTTGGACATGCGTCAAGGCGGCGCCAGGCGGGGACGCCGAACCGCTCGGCGGCGTGTTCATCAAGGAGCATTGCGAGAAAAGCACGCCTGCGCGCCATCTCATCGTCGATCGCGCGCTGTATCGCCATCCTGGCGCGGATGTGCGCAATTTCGTCAACAGCAGCGAAATTCTGATCGAAGGCGTGGCGACGAAGCCCTGACCGGCGAGCGCGGTTTGCGGCATTAGTCAACCGACCCTATGATCACGCGCGTCACGGCTGGGGAGAGAAACGATGAAACTGGGTCAGGCGGTTGCGGAAATCATGAAGCGCGAGGGGATCGAGATCCTCTGCGGCTACCCCGTCAATCATCTCATCGAATTCGCCGCCGCGGTCGATATCCGCCCGGTGATGGTGCGCCAGGAACGGATTGGTCTGCACATGGCGGACGCGATCTCGCGCGTCACCTCGGGGCGGAAGATCGGCGCGTTCTGCATGCAGCACGGGCCGGGCAGCGAAAACGCCTATGGCGGCGTCGCGCAGGCCTATAGCGAATCGGTGCCGCTGCTCGTCATCCCGCAAGGCTATCCGCGCCGCATCGCCGGCATCGACCCCAATTACAGTTCGACGCGCGAGATGCGCGGCATCGCCAAATCGGCGGAATGGGTCGCGGTGCCAGCGGAGTTGCCCAACATCATGCGGCGCGCCTTCTCGCGTCTGCGCAATGGCCGCGGCGGCCCGGTGATCGTCGAAGTGCCGACCGACATCTGGAACGAGGAGATCGGCGATTTCGACTACAGCCCGGCGATCCGCGCCCGCACCGCGCCCGATCCTGCCGATGTCCGCCGCGCCGCCGAACTCATCCTCGCGGCGCGGCGGCCGGTGATCTATGCCGGCACTGGCATCCACTGGGCCGAGGCTTGGCCACAGCTTCGCCGCTTTGCCGAACTGATCGCCGCCCCCGTCACCACCAGCATCGGCGGGAAAAGCGCGTTTCCCGAGAACCATCCGCTGGCACTCGGCTCCGGCGGCAATGCTATTCCGAAGCCGGTGCATCATTTCATCGCCGAGTCCGATCTGATCATCGGCATCGGCTGTTCGTTTACTGAAACCAATTTCGGCATTCGCTTTCCGAAGGGCAAGCGCTTCATCCAGGCAACCCTCGATCCCGACCATCTCGCGAAGGATGTTCCGATCGTCGCCGCCCTGCTCGGCGATGCCGCGCTCACATTGGAAGCATTGATCGGCGAGCTGTCGCAAACCCTCAAATCCCCGCGCGATAGCAGCGAAATCGCCGCCGAGATCGCAAGCGTGCGCGAAGGCTGGATGGCGGAATGGCAGCCGAGGCTGAGTTCGAACGAAACGCCGCTCAGCCCCTATCGGGTGATCGCCGAATTGATGCGTGCCGTCGATCCGAACCAGACCATCATCACCCATGACGCCGGCAGCCCGCGCGATCAGATCTCGCCGTTCTGGGTCTCCACCGCGCCGCTTTCTTATCTCGGTTGGGGTAAGACGACGCAGCTCGGCATGGGGCTTGGCTTGGCGATGGGGGCCAAGCTCGCGAAGCCGGACAAGCTTTGCATCAATGTCTGGGGTGATGCGGCGATCGGCTTTACGGGGATGGATTTCGAGACCGCGGTGCGCGAGCGGATACCCATTCTCTCGATTCTTTTCAACAATTTTTCGATGGCGATCGAGCTCAAGGTGATGCCGATCTCGACCGAGAAATATCGTGCGACCGACATTTCCGGCGATTACGCGGCGATGGCGCGGGCGTTTGGCGGCTATGGCGAACGGATCACCGAGCCCGGCGACATCGCGTCGGCGATCCGGCGCGGCATTGATGCGACAAAAGCCGGAACGCCGGCTTTGCTCGAATTCATCACCGGAAAAGAGACACGCATTTCGAAGTTCTGAGGTCGCGGGCGCACGGTGCCCGACAGGAAAGGGGGGTCAGCGGATGGCCAAATTCAAGATCGCAACCCATGCCGGTGCGAGTTTCACCGTCGCCGGCGGGTATGACTATGAGAGGGAGCCGCTCGCCGGCTTGGATGTCGAGATCATCGAAACGCCGGCCAACGAGAAGGATTTTCTCGAAGTCGCGCGCGACGCCGATGCCATTTATGCCAAGGGGATGAAGATCACCAAGGAGATCATCGATGCCTTGCAGAAATGCCGAGCGATCGTGCTCGGCAGCGTCGGCGTCGATAGCGTCGATGTTGCCGCGGCGACAGCGCGCGGCATCCCGGTGACCAACTGCCCCGACACTTTCATCGAGGAAGTCGCCGATCACGCAATGGCACTTTTACTCGCGGGGTTTCGCCGCGTCGTCGAGCAGGATCGCATGGTGCGCGAAGGACGCTGGCGGGAGGGGCGGCCGGCGCTGCTGCAAATTCCGCGCCTGATGGGCCAGACCCTCGGCTTCATCGCGTTCGGCCATGTCGCCCGCGCGATGGCGCGCCGCGCCAAACCCTTCGGTCTGCGCATGATCGCTTATGATCCGTTCATCGAGGAACTGGTGATGCCGGACTATGATGTCGTGCCGGCGACCCTCGAAGAGGTCTTGCAGCAATCCGATTTCGTCTCGCTGCATGCGCCGGCAACGCCCGAGGCCGAGGGTATGCTCGGCGAGGAGCATTTCAGGCAGATGAAAAAGACCGCGATCTTCATCAATACCGGCCGCGGCGCGACGGTGCGCGAGGAGGGCCTGATCAAAGCGCTGCAGGAGGGCTGGATCGCGCATGCCGCCCTCGATGTTTTGGCGACGGAACCGCCGGGCAACAACAATCCGCTGCTCGCGATGCCGAACGTGACGCTGAGCGCCCATGTCGCCTCCGCCTCGGCGCGGTTCGATCCGGCGCGCAAGCGCCACGTCGGGCGCGAACTGGCGCTCGTGCTCTCCGGCCGCTGGCCGATGAGCTGCGTCAACCCGGCGGTGCTGATGCGCTCGGAGCTGCGGCGCTGGCAGCCGGTATCGATGACGCGCGGGCCAAATAGCTGAGAATGGCGCGCGCCCAAGTCAGTAATGCTGGACCAGCGCGTTCGTTAACGCGAGATGGGTGTTGTCGGTGAGCAACAGATTCAATTGCAGTATACCCGACGGGGTCGGCAAAGCCCAGGCCTTTGCCACCGGCAGCCCGTTGCCATAGCCCTCGAGCTCGAAGACGTCACCGAGGATTTGCAAGTTGTTGAGAATGTCGGTGCCGCCGGGATGGCTGCTCAGCAGATAGAAAGTGGTGTTGCCGAGGCCGAGATTGGCCGTGGTCTCACCGCTCCCGAGCGTGATTGCGCTGGTGCTGTTGCCCGGGTTGAGGACAGCATTGCCGGTGCCGGCAACGAAGGTTTCGTGGCCTGTGCCACCGGTGAGGGTGAGGTTGCCGGACCCGCCGGTGATACTGAGCGCGCCAGCGCCGCCGGTGATGCTCGCCGAGCCGGTTCCCCCGATGAAGGTGATCTCGCCAGCCCCGCCAGTGAGGGTGACATTGCCGGCGCCGCCCATCACTGTCACCGCGCCAGTGGCGTTGATGGTGTCATTGCCGGCACCGAGTTGGATCACATCGCTGCCGTTGCTGTTCAAAACCTCGTTACCAGAGAGGGTGATGGTGTTCGTGGTACCGGCATCGGTGGTGATCAGACTCGCGCCCGCGGCGGTGATGGTATTGGCGCCGGTTGCCGCAAAAATCGTGTCCGCGCCGAGACTATCGAGGTTCGCCCCGGCGCCGGCGAGCGTGACCATGTTGCTGCTGCCCGCCCCGGTGGTGATGGTGGCGGCGCCGGCGACGAAGATTACGTTGCTGCCGGTGGTCGCCGATATGGTATCGGTACCAAAACTATCGAGTGTCTCGCCGCCGGCGAGCGACACGCTGTTTGCGGAGCCAGCCGCGGTAACGATCTGATCCCCCGCGGCCCCGGTGACCGAAAGCCCGCCGGCGCCGCCGAGAATGGTATTGTCACCCGCCTGATCGAGGAGCGTGAGCGCGGCCGTGCCGCCAGTGATGAGATTGCCTGATGTGGTCAGCGTTTCCGTCCCTGCGGCGCCAACCGCGGTGACTGCGGAGGGGCTCTGCACCGTCGCGCTGAGCGCGGGCAAAGCCGGCTCGTTGGCCAGCAAGGTATTGTCGGCGATCGTCGCCGGGCCCGAGGCGATTTGCGCTGACGTCAGACCGTAAATGGCATTGCCCTGAATTTCCGCTTCAGTCGTCGTGTCGTTCATCACCGCGAGCGACGAGGGTGAGGCGAGATCATTGAGCAAGATGTTGCCGCTCACGGTGAGGGTGGAGTTGGGATAGATCCCTCCTTCCTCGCCATCGGAAATCATCGTCGGATTCTCGGAATTCGGCCCTTTCTCGATCAGATTGTCGACAATGGTGGCGTTGCCGCCATTGGGGAGATCGATCGCGTAGCTCGCGGTACCACTTGGCCCGTCGGCGATGGTGCTGTTGGTGATGATGGTGTTGAGCGCGCGGCTCTTGATCTCGTGGCCGACCTGAGCGTCGGTAAAAGTGCTGCCGTTGACGAGCAGAGTTCCGACCTCGTTGACGTAGAGATTATGCGTATAGCCGGTGCCCGAGCCGTTATCGGAGAAATAGGAATCGTTGATGATGATGCTGCCGGTGGGATCGGGGTTGGCAAGCAGCCCGTCTTGATTGCCATAGAAAGCGTCGTGGTTGAGCACGAGATTGCCGCTCTCATAGCGGATGCCAGCACCATTGCCGCCCAACGAGGCCGGCACAGAAGCGCCGGTGAAGGCGAGGTTATCGACGGTGATATTGCCGGTGAGATCGAGAATCCCCTTGTCGTTGGGCGGGGTTTCGGTTGCGACAAAGGTTGCAGTGCCGCCGACGCCCTGGATCGTCACGTTGCCGCTGATGGTCGCGAAATCATTGGTGTAGGTGCCGGCCTGGATATCGATGGTATCGCCGCTCTGGACCACGGCCGCGGCCTGGGTGAGGGTTGCGTATTCCTGCCCCGGCCCGACGGTAAGCACCGAGGGTTGCGCAAGGGTATCTGACGCTGTCAGATCGGCTTCGAGAAAGAAGGACGGGCTCAGCGCCGAAGGCGCGATGCCGCTCAGCGTGACGCTGTGGTCAGCACCGATTTGCAAGACCGTATCGCCGGTGGAATCGATCGTCGCGGTGCTGATGATGGCGGCGATCTGCGTGTTACTGAGCGCCTGGCCGGTGCCGGAGACAAGATCAATAACGTCGGTGCCAGGCTGAAACCCGGCAATGGTATCTTGGGCGGCAAGCGCGGTGTTGAGCACGAAGGTTGTTGCGACCGGCACCGAGGCCGGCGGCGTTGCGCCATCATAGAATGACTCGGGAACGACGGTGCCGGCTTGGAGGTAATTGTCACCGGCGCCGCCGATGATGGTGTCGTTGCCGGGGCCGGCGAAAATGTAATTCCCTTGATCGCCGCCGGTGAGCACGTCATTTCCCGTGCCGAAATTGGCGAGAATATTGATGCCACCATTGCCGCCTTGCAATGTGACGTTGGCGTTGCCCTCCTCGACGATGAGCTGATCCGCCGTCCCGGCGCCCTGATCGATTTCCGGCGCAGTGCTGTCGAAGGTGAAGAGATTGCCGAGCGTGAGCAGGTTGCCGTCCGGCAGCCGTGGCACGATATCGAATTGCGGCTGCGCTTGGATCGCTGCCGCGCTGGTGTAGGGCGCGCCGCTTCCGGAAAGCCAGGCATAAGCCTGCATCGCTTCTGGCGAGCCGGTGACCGAGATGATGCCGGCGAGCGCTTGCAGCCGATCGGCGCCATAGTCGCCTTCGCTCATCGACCAGCCGCTGCCGTTGGAGGGGCCGTAGATTTGCGTGTTGGCCTCGATCGCGCTCCAGGTTTGCAAGGGCTGCGCATACGCCCAGGAATTGGTCGTCGAATCCCAATAGATCTGGCCATTCCAGGAGACGCTATTGGGGAACGCGGCGGTGACGTAATTGATCGCGTCATGGCCGAGATTGAGAACACTTCCGGCGATGTAATTGGTTGCCCAGTTGAGAAAGGTCACCGCATTCTGGTTGCCCATCTCGGCCGCTTGCACGGCGGTGCTGATGAAATAATCCTGCTGCCAGGGGGCGAAAGCGTAGCCATATTCGAAGGTATCGATGATATAGCCGTGCGCCTGGCCTTCGAGCGCCGTCCAGGTCGGGATCTGGCTCGCGAGCCAGCGCCAATTATCGTTCATCACCTGGGTGAAATAGGCTTTTTCCGCCGAGCCGGTCGGGTTGGCGTAAGCCGCCTCGTCGATCTCGCGCAGAGTCCAGGCGGCGCCGCGCACCTGGTTGCCGAAAATCACATTGTCATTGCCGGTGCTGTTCAATGCGCCATCGCGCATCGCCGGCCAGAGCGAGGTGATCCCGAACGCCGCCTGTGCGTTGAGCGCATCGAGATAGGATTGATCGCCGGTGAGAAGATAGGCGTCATAGAAAAGATCCGGCTGATGCGCGGTATCGGGTGTCCAGCCGTTATTGGTCGCGCTCGCCGGCTGGGTCGGAAGGGTTGAGCTATCATCCCAGCCATCGGTGCGGATATTCGGATATTGGTTGGTATTGAGCCAGGCGCTTGCCTGCGGGTTATAGAAATTCCACGGAATACCGGCGCCGACATCGGCCTGGCCGAGGGCGTATTGCGCGGCCGCGGCATTCTGGGTCATCAGCCAGAGCGAATTCGCCTGCGTGGTCGGGCCGATATCGGGGCGCCCGCCGGTCATCGGCATGTATTGCGTGATGCCGTCGGTCGAAAGCGGCGCGTTCCAGCCCGGCTGCGCGACGCTGCTCGCCTCGCTCGCGACATAGGAGGCCGGCACGCCATCGACGAGATCGTAATTGGCGATCGCGCCGGTCTGCTCGAGATAGGCCATGTCGTGCTGGACATTGACCGCGGGCGCGCTGGTCCCCGTGTAGACGACCTGATTCCAGTCCTCATATTGATATTGCGTCAGGTTGCTCACCTGATAGACGGTTTGGCCGCCCTGGGTGATGCTGGCATTATAGGTGAGTGTTCCGCCGCTCGCCTGCATCGCGAGGTCATTGTCGAACTGGACATTGGTGCGGAACGTGCCATTGGCATAGGCAGTGACGTTGAAGACCATACGGAGCGAACTGGTGACATCGGTCTGAAACTGGACCTCGGTCGCGTCCGGGCCTTGTTTCAGGGTGGTGGCGCTGCCGCTGGCCACGGCCTGGGCATAGAGATTGGCGACATTGAGCGTATACGTGCTGCCGCCTTGAACGGCGATGGTGACGCCGAGATCATAGCCGGTGGCGGCGATTTCCTGGCCAATTTCAACCGGCGCCGCTTGTGTTGTGCCCGTCGGCGCCAACGCCAGCATCACCCCGACGGTCGCACTGGCGGCGATGGCGGGCTGCAACATGGTGATCGTCGCGGTCTCGGCGGAACCGTCCGGATAGGTGGTTTTGACATCCATTTGCACCGGGATGTCGGTGCCGTTGACGATCGCGACCAACTGGCTCCCAGCTGGGACGGCGCCAGCCTTGAACACCTCCCCGAAGCTGATGTACTGCGCCGATAATGGGTCGGCGGTGGGGTTTTGCAGATTGAGCCCAACGATCTCCCCCGGATCGATCGGCTGCGGTACCACAGGCGCGATGAGGGAATTGCTCTGAAGCTGAGCGGATGTGCCCGACATGAGATGTTGCCTATCGCTGTTGAGAGGGTCGCGATGCCAAGCCCGGATGGCGAGTGACTCTGTTTTTCGATGAAGATCCAAATAAGAGATGA
>NZ_JBMFWJ010000008.1:33829-85444 GCF_049965395.1 Acidibrevibacterium sp. | reverse complement strand
TCACCCCTCGCAGCCGCTTTGCGGGCTGGTCTGGAGCATGGCGAAGAATTCGCGGCGGGTGGCCGCGTCGTCGCGGAAGGTGCCGAGCATGCGGCTGGTGGTCATCGTCACGCCGGGCTTGTGCACGCCGCGCGTGGTCATGCATTGGTGCGCCGCCTCGATTACCACCGCGACCCCGCGCGGCTCCAGCACCTCATTGATGACATTGGCGATCTGCGCCGTGAGCTTCTCCTGGATCTGCAGCCGCTTGCCATAGGCCTCGACGACGCGGGCGAGCTTGCTGATGCCGACCACGCGCCGGTCGGGCAGATAGCCGACATGGACGCGCCCGATGATCGGCGCCATGTGATGCTCGCACACACTTTCGAGGCGGATGTTACGGAGCAGCACGATCTCGTCATACCCCTCGACCTCCTCGAAGGTGCGGGCGAGTAGCGCAACCGGGTCGGTCGCGTAGCCGGCGAAGAATTCCTCATAGGCGCGCACGACGCGCGACGGCGTGTCACGCAGCCCTTCGCGCCCGGGATCGTCGCCCGCCCAGCGCAGCAGCGTGCGCACCGCCGCCTCCGCCTGCCTGCGTGAAGGCCGGTCGGAGACCGGCTTGGCACGGAGTTTCGCTACGTTCGTTATGCTATCCACGCGCTGGTCATCCTCTTTTCCCAACGGCGCCGGCCCTCTTCGCGGCCAATGCCCCCATCGATGAGATATGGCGCCGGATGCGCAGGCCGCAAGCCGCTCACGAGTCAGCGCCCGCGCGCGCCGCCCCGCCCAGGCGCGAGAGGCTCGCGATCGTCGCCGCCACCGCCGCCCCCGTCGCCAAGACGAGGGCGAGCTTGGGGCCGCGGGCATGGGCGAAGGCAAAGCACAGCGCGACGAGGGCGGCGCCGGTGGTCTGGCCGAGCAGGCGTGCGGTCGCCAGCATGCCGCTCGCGCCGCCGCTCCGCTCGCGCGGCGCCGCGGTCAGCATCGCGCGATTGTTCGGTGAGTTGAAAAATCCGAAGCCAAGGCCGCACAGCGCCATCGGCGCGATGATCGCGGGCAGGGCGGGGTGGCTCGGCAGCAGGGTAAGCAAAGCGAGTCCGACGGTCATGCCGGCGAGGCCGATCCCCCCGAGTAGGCCGGCCGGGTAGCGGTCGGCGAGGCGGCCGGCGAACGGCGCGATCACCGCGACCGCGACCGGCCACGGCGTCATCAAAAGCCCGGTATGGGCATCGCTCAGATGAAAGCCGTTTTCAAACAGAAACGGCAACGAGACGAAAGCGAGGCTCTGGGCGGCGAAGGTGGTGATCGAGGTCGCAACCGAAAGCCCGAACAGTGGGATCCGCAGGAGATCGACGGGGAGAAGCGGCGCGGTCTCGGAAAGCTGGCGGGCGATCAGCACGGCGCCACAAACGACCGCGCCGAGCAATTCCCCGGCAATGACGAGACGCCCCTGGCCGTGCGCCGCGCCGTCGATCCCGACAATCAGCAAACCAAACGTCAGCGCGTTCAGCGCGGCGCTGGCGACATCAAATTTCTGTGCCGAGCGTGGCGTCGCCGGCAACGTGCGCAGCGCGATGATCAGCGCGAGGACACCGAGCGGCACATTGATCGCGAATAGCCATTGCCAGTGCGCGATGGAAAGAATGCCGGCGGCGACGGTGGGGCCAAGCGCCGCCGAGACCGAGGCGACCATGGAATTGAGCCCGAGCCCTTGGCCCATCAGTCGGCGCGGATAGATGAAACGCACCAGCGCCCCGTTCACGCTCATGATCCCGGCGGCGCCGAACCCCTGCAGGACGCGGGCCAGCGTCAATGCCGGCAGCGTTCGCGACAGCGCGCAGGCGGCGGAGGCGACGATGAACACCGAAAGCCCGGCCCAATAGACCCGCCGATAGCCATGCCGCTCCCCGAGCGCAGAGAGCGGCAGCAGCGAGATGGTGACCGCGAGCTGATAGGCGTTCACCACCCAGACGGCGGCAGCGGGGGCGGCATGCACGTCTCGCGCGATGGCCGGTAGCGCGACATTGGCGATGGCGCCATCGAGCACCGCGAGGGTCAAGCCGAGCCAGATCGTCAGCGCGCCCCAAAAACGCTGGGGCTGCTCCAAGCCGTCGGCCATCTCCATCGTCCCGCGAAACTCCCGCCGCTGGTGTCCCAGCGCGCGATCGGCGACGCCGGTCAAGACTGGGTATCAGCTCCATCCGCCATCGACCACCCAATTCTGTGCCGAGCACAGCCGGCTGTCATCGGCGGCGAGCCAGAGCGCCATGCGCGCGATATCGGCGGGATAGACTTTTTCCTTGAGGCACTGTTTTTCCATCAGGCCGCGCTCGGCCTCTGGCGTCAGCCACAGCGTCATCTGCCGTTCGGTCATGATCCAGCCGGGGATGATGCAATTGACGCGGATTTTATGCGGACCGAGATCGCGGGCGAGACCGCGTGTCAGCCCCTCGACGCCGGCCTTGGCCGCGACATAGGCGGGCATGCCGCCCTGGCCGAGATGCCAGCTCGCCGAGCCGATATTGACGATCGAGCCGCCGCCGGCGGCGATCATCATCGGCGCGATCGCTTGGGCCGCGAAAAATTGGTGGCGGATATTGATCGCAAGGCGATTATCCCAGTATTCCGGGGTTACTTCCTCGATGGTGTGGCGCTGGTCATTGGCCGCCGAATTGATCAGCACGGTGATCGGGCCGAGTTCCGCTGCGAGTGCGGCGATCGCCGCTTTGAGGGCGGCGGTGTCGGTCACATCGCAATGGCGATAGAGCGGTTTCGGCTGCCCCTTGCCGGCGATCTCGCTCGCCAGCGCCTGAGCCTCCTGATCGAGGAGGTCAACGAAGCCGACCCGTGCCCTCTGTTCGGCGAAATGCGTAACAAAGGCGGCGCCGATCCCGGTCGCGCCGCCGCTGATGAAGACGGCCTTGTCCTTGAGGCTGGGATAGAGCGCGAAGCGATTGGTCATGGCGTTTCCTCTTTAGATCGTGAAAATTCTCAGACCCCGTCTGCGATGATCACCCGGCTTTTGGCGGCGCGTTCGCGGATCCGGCGCGCCTCGGCGTAATCCGGGCCGTCGTAAAACGCCCGCGCCGCGGCGGCGTTCGGGAATTCGAGGATGACGAGCCGCCCGGCTGGCGCCGCCCCCTCGAGCGCGACGGTTTCGCCGCCACGCACCAGATAGCGCCCGCCGCCGGCGGCGATCGCGGCGGCGGCGAGCGGCTTGTAGCGCTCATAAAGCGTGGGATCGGTAACCTCGATCTCGGCGATGAGATAGGCCGGCATGGTCAGTCTCCCCGTTTGCGAGCAACGAACGCGCCGAGGCGCTGGCGCGGCTCGGGCCCCTCGAAGGCTTGCGCGAAGGCGTCGATCCCGGCCATGATCGCGGCATCGAGCGGCAGATTTTCCCAGCGTTGAAACAACGCTTTTTGCAGCCGGAGGGCCTCGCGCCCGGCCGCGAACACCGCGGTTATCGCCTCCGCGACGGCCGATTCGAGGGACTCCGGCGCCACCACCCGTGACAGCAAGCCCCAGCGCTCTGCTTCCTCGGCGGTAAAAACCTCGCCGAGCAGCATCATCGCGCGTGCCCGGCCATCGCCGATGAGGCGCGCAAGCAGCGCCGCCTCGATGACCGAGGGAATTCCGACCTTGACCTCCGGCATGCCAAAGCGGGCGGTGCTTGCCGCGATGCGGAGATCGCAGGCGGCGGCGATTTCGAGGCCAGCGCCGAGCGCATAGCCCGCGATACGCGCGATCACCGGCACCGGGAGAGCGCGCAGACCCGCGCAGACCTCATGCAGCGCGGTGATGAAGCGCCGGGCGCTCGCCGGATCGAGCGCCGCCATCTCGGCGATGTCGGCGCCGCCGATGAAGGCTTTGTCGCCGCCGCCACGCAGCACGACGCAGCGCAGTTCCGGCCGCCCGGCGAGATCATCACAAAGCGCCCGCAAATCAAGCATCGCCGCCTCGCCGATGACATTGAGCTTGCCCGGCCGATCGATGGTGATTTCGGCGATCAATTCCTCTCCCCGCCAGTCCTCCGCGAGGCGCACCATGGCGGCGCTCATTCGACGATCGCCTGATAGACCAGATCCTTGATCTCCCGACGATACCAGGCCCGGCTTGGCCCCGGCGCCTGGATCATCATCACCACCGCCAGTTGCTCGGCGGGATCGACCCAGAAGAAGGTGCCGGCATAGCCCGCCCACATGAATTCGCCGACCGAGCCCGGAACCCCGGCCAGCCCCGGGGTCATGCGCACCATGAAGCCGAGGCCGAAGCTGTAACCAGGGACGCCGAGCAGCATCTCGCCCGGCGAAATGCTTAGCCGGATGGTCGGGCCGAGCTGATCTGCGGTCATCAGCGCGACCGTCGTCGGGCTCAGGATGACGTGCTCGTCGAGCCGGCCGCCTTCCTCCAGCATTTCGGCAAAGCGCAAATAATCCATCGCCGTGCCGACGCCGCCGGCGCCCGCCGAATCCTCGGCCGGTGGCGAGCGCACATCGATCAGCCGGTTGGGCGCGCCGGTTGCGGGATCGGTCGGCAGCGGCTCGGCGATCCGGTCCTGTTTTTCGGCCGGCACGGAAAACCCGCTATCGACCATGCCGAGCGGGCGGAACAGGCGCTTGGCGACGAAATCGGCGAGGCGCTGGCCGGAGATTTTTTCGACGACGCGGCCGAGAAGATCGACCGCGAGGCTATATTCCCACACCGTCCCCGGCTGATAGGCAAGCGGTGCGGCGGCGAGAGCGTGGACGAAATCGTCGGGCGCGAGATCGGTGACGTTGTAGTCGAAATCGGGTTTGCTGAGACGGCTTTTGATATAAGCGTCGCGCACCAGCGGGTTGGTGGTGATCTCGCCATAAGCGAGGCCGGCCGTGTGGCGCAAAAGATCCTGGATGGTCGGTCCGCGGGTCGCCGCGACCAGCGTATAGGCGCGCTGGCCGAGCCCGTTGGTCGCCGGCACGCTTACCTGCAAGACGCTGAATTCGGGGAGGTATTTGGCGACGGGGTCGGTGAGTTGGAGCTTTCCCTCTTCGACCAGCGTCATCGCCGCGACCGAAACCAGCGGCTTGGTCATGGAATAGAGGCGGAAGATGGTCTCGGGCGTCATGATCCGCCCATGCGCCTTGTCGGCCATGCCGAAGGCTTCGCGATAGACGAGATGGCCGCCGCGCGCGATCATGATCACCGCGCCGGGGATGCGTCCGGCGGCGATTTCGGCGTTGAACACCTGGCCGATGCGGGCTAGCCGCTCGCTCGACATGCCTTCTTCTTCCGGCGCCGCGGGATCGAGCGCTGCCGCCTGCGCCCAACGCGCCGGCGGGCTCGCGAACAGCGCCAACGCGGCGAGGATGGGAATGACTTTGCGCATGGTTTCCTCCGCTTTCCCGCCGCCATTGTTCCGCCGGCGGGGGCCTGCGGTCAATCATCACGTCAACCGCTCAACCCACCCATCCGCAGCAACAGCCGCGCGTGAGCGGTGGCGACGGGCATCACCGAAAGCCGTGACTGGCGGATCAGCGCGAAATCGGCGAGCAGTGGCTCGGCCTTGATCGCGGCGAGGCTTACCGGGCGCGGCAAGGGAGCCACGGCGCGGACATCGACCGCGACCCAGTCGCCGCTCTCGGCCGTCGGGTCGGGGTAGGCGGCGCGCACCACCTCAACGAGGCCGACGATCTCGCGGCCGGTATTGGAGTGATAGAAAAACGCGAAGTCACCGACTTGCATCGCTTTGAGGTTATTCTTGGCGGCGTGATTGCGCACCCCGGTCCAGGGCTCGGTGCCGTTTTTCACCTGATCGGCCCAACTGAAGGCGTCGGGCTCGGATTTCACCAGCCAGGCGGGCAGAACCCCCGTGTTCATGCGATCGCGTCGCTCATGCGATCATCTGGCCGTCGCGGAAAACCATGCGATAGGGCCGGATCAGCGCGCTTTCGAACAAGCCCGCCTTGGCGTAAGGATCGCCGGCGGCGAAGGCTTCGGCCTCGGCGCGGTCGGCAGCATCGACGATGAGCAGGCTGCCGCAGGGCTCGCCGGCGGCGTTGAGCACGGGGCCGGCCTGGATCAGCCGGTGGGCGTGGGCTTTGAGATAGTCGAGATGGACCGGCCGGGTTGCTTGACGCAGATCAAGGCTCGCCGGCCGATCGGTGCAGATAATGGCGAACAACATGAATCTCTCCCGAGAGCGTGATTTGCAGTCGAGCATAGAGGCAACGCCGGCCGGCTTCAAACCTGGAGGCGGAGCGGCTATGCTGAGTGCCGTGGAGGTTTTCTCATCGACCGTCCCGCCGCCGGGTGCGCGCGGGCTGCATCGTTTTGCCAATCCCGGGCGCTTTTTGCGCCTCGCCGGGCGGGTGTTGCCGTGGGCGAGCGTGCTCGGTCTCGCGCTTGCCGCGATCGGGCTTTACTGGGGGCTTTTCATCGCCCCGGCCGATTGGCAGCAGGGGGACGCGGTCAGGATCATGTATGTCCATGTGCCGGCGGCCTGGCTCGCCTCGGCGGGCTATATGGCGCTGGCTGGCGCTTCCGCCGCGTCTTTGGTGTGGCGCCATCCGCTCGCCGATCTTGCCGCCGTCGAGATCGCGCCGGTCGGCGCCGGCTTCACCGCCATCTGTCTCATCACCGGCAGCCTCTGGGGCAAGCCGATGTGGGGCGCCTATTGGGTCTGGGATGCGCGGCTGACCTCGGTTCTGGTGCTGTTTTTCCTCTATCTCGGCCATATCGCGCTGACCCGCGCCTTCGACAGCCCCGAGCGCGGCTATCGCGCCGGCGCGATCCTGGCGCTGGTTGGCGTCGTCAATCTGCCGATCATCAAATTCAGCGTCGATTGGTGGAACACGCTGCATCAACCGGCGAGCATCACGCTCACCGGGGCGCCGACGATGTATGTGGGCATGCTTTGGCCGCTCTTGTTCACCGCGCTCGGCGCCTCGTTCATTTTCGCGGCCCTGGTACTGGCGCGGCTTTCGGCGGCGGTGATGGAGCGGCGCATCCGTGCCCTTCTCGCCGCCCGTGCGGAGGGGGCATGACCCATCTCGCCTACATCGTGCCGGCTTATGGCGCCGCGCTCGCGATCCCGGTCTGGCTCGGGGGCGAGGCTTGGCTGCGGCTGCGCCGGGCGCGGGCGCGGCTTGCGGCGCTCGAGGGAGGGCGGCGGCGATGAAACGCAAGCATCGCCGGCTCGCGATCATGCTTGCGTGCGGCCTTGGCCTTGGTTCGGCGGCGGCACTGACCTTGTTCGCTTTCCGCGATAATTTGGTGTTTTTCGTAACCCCCTCCGATCTCGCGAGCCGCGGCCATGCCGGCGAGACGCTTCGCCTCGGCGGTCTCGTCGCCGCCGGCAGCGTCCAGCACACGACCATCGACGGCGAGCCTGCGGTGCGGTTTCGCGTGACCGACGGGCGAACTTCGGTGAATGTCTCTTACATCGGTGTGCTGCCGGATCTGTTTCGCGAGGGCCAGGGGGTGGTGACGCTGGGGACGCTCGCGCCAGATGGCAATTTCATCGCCTCAGAGGTGCTCGCCAAGCATGACGAGACCTATATGCCAAAGGACGTGGTCGAGGCGCTGAAGAAAAGCGGCCATTGGCAACCCGAAGCCGGCCCGCCGCCGCCGGCGGCGACCTGGAACACCTTGCCCGCAACCAAGAACGGCGGATGAAAGGGCGAAGATGATTCCCGAACTCGGCCATTTCGCGCTGGCGCTCGCGGTGATACTGGCGGGGGCGCAGGCGGTCTTGCCGCTGATCGGCGCGGCGCGGCGGGACGCGGCGCTGATGGCCGCGGCGCCGGCGCTCGCGCTCGGCCAGATGATGGCGCTCGCGATCGCTTTCGCGGCTCTCCTCTGGTCGAGCCTGGTCTCCGATTTCTCGGTCTACAACATCGCCGAAAACAGCCAGAGCACGAAGCCGCTACTCTATAAGATCACTGGCATCTGGGGCGACCATGAGGGCTCGATCCTGCTCTGGTGCTTCATTCTCGCGCTCTGCGGCGCCGCCGTCGGGGTGTTCGGGCGCGCTTTGCCGGCGGCGACGCGGGCGCGGGTGATCGGCGTTCTCGGGGCGACATCGGTCGGGTTCGTGCTGTTTTCACTCACCGTCAGCAATCCCTTCGTGCGGCTCTGGCCGCCGCCCTGGGAAGGGCAGGGGATGAACCCGCTGCTCGAGGATCCCGGCCTCGCCTTTCATCCGCCGATCCTTTATGCCGGCTATGTCGGGTTTTCGATCCCCTTCGCCTTCGCGCTTGCCGCCCTGATCGAGGGCCGCGTCGATGCCGCCTGGGGGCGCTGGGTCAGGCCCTGGGCGCTGGCTGCTTGGGCGTTCCTCACCGGCGGCATCGCGCTCGGCTCCTGGTGGTCCTATTATGTGCTCGGCTGGGGCGGGTATTGGTTTTGGGATCCGGTGGAGAATGCTTCGCTGCTACCCTGGCTTGCCGGCACCGCGCTGGTGCATTCCGCGATCGTCGTCGAAAAGCGCGACGCCCTGAAAATCTGGACGGTTTTGCTCGCGATCGGGACCTTTTCGCTGAGCCTTTGCGGCACGTTCCTGGTGCGCTCGGGGATCCTCAACTCCGTTCACGCCTTCGCCAATGATCCGGCGCGCGGGGTCTTCATCCTGGCGCTGCTCGCCCTTGTCATCGGCACGGCGCTCGGGCTGTTTGCGTGGCGGGCGCCGCGGCTGCTGCCGACCGGGATTTTCGCGCCGCTGTCGCGCGAAGGCGCGCTCGTCCTCAACAATATCCTGCTGTGTGCGATCGCCACGGTGGTGTTCACCGGCACCACCTATCCCTTGTTCGCGCAATTGCTCGCTGGTGCGCAAATCAGCGTCGGCGCGCCGTTTTTCAACGCCGCCGTGTTGCCGCTCGCGATCCCGCTTTTTACCGTGATGGTGATCGGGCCGATGCTGTCGTGGAAACGCGCAGCACTCGGCCCGGCGCTGATCCGGCTCTGGTGGGTGGCTCTCGCGGCGCTTGCGGTCGGCGCGTTCGCGCGTTTTCGGATGGCGGTTTTCCCGGCGCTTGGCTTCGCCGCCAGCGCGTGGCTGATCCTCGGCGCCTTTGTCGACATCGTCGAGCGGATACGCCTGTTCCGCGTGCGGCTCGCGGTGAGTCTCGCCCGGCTCGGCGGCATTCCGCTCGCCGCCTGGGGCGGCGCGGTCGCCCATGCCGGGATGGGGCTGACCGTTGCCGGCATTGCCGGCATGGCGATCGCCGAGCACCGGATCATTGCCATTCCCGTCGGCGAGACCGTCGAACTCGGCGGCTATCAATGGACACTCGCCGATCTCCACGATGTGCCGGGGCCGAATTACCGCGCTCGCGTCGCCGATATCCGTGTGATGCGCGATGGCCGCGTGATCGCGATGATGAGCCCCGGCCGGCGGAGCTATCCGCTCCAGCGCACCACCACCACCGAGACCGCGATCCGCACCAATCTGTTCCGCGATCTCTACGCTGTGCTCGGGGAGGAGCGTGACGGCAAGGCGGTGCTGCGCCTTCATGTCAATTATCTCGCGCCCTGGATCTGGCTCGGCGCCCTGGTGATGGCGGCGGGCGGCGGGCTTTCGCTCGCTGATCGACGCTTGCGGATCGGCGCGCCGCTTCGCCGCATGTCGGCGCGGGCAGTCTCGGCATGAGCGGCGCGCGGCCGGCGCGCGGCACGTCGAGGGGGCTTTCGCGCCGTGCCCTGGTCGGCATTCCCCTTGCCGTCGCCGCGGCCGCCGGAGGCGGGTTCTATGCCCTGCTCCGGCGCATGGAGGCCGGCCGTTACGATCCCCACGCGGTCGATAACCCGCTGGTCGGCCATGCCATTCCCGAATTCGCCGCGCTGCCCGCGCAAGCGCCGGCGAGCATCGGCTTCGGCAGCGCCGATCTGCGCGCCGCCCTGCAAGCCGGGGGACGGCCGCTCCTCCTCAATTTCTTCGCCTCCTGGTGTGTCCCGTGCCGGATCGAGCATCCGCAATTGATGGCGATGGCCGCCGCCGGGGTTCCAATCTGGGGCATCGCCTATAAAGACCAAGCGGCGGATGCGGCGAAACTTCTCGGCGAGGATGGGAACCCCTATGCGCGGCTCGCGCGCGACGAAAGCGGCCGGGTATCGATCGATTGGGGGCTTTATGGCGTGCCGGAGACTTTTCTGATCGATCGCGCTGGGATCGTGCGCGGCCATTGGGCCGGCCCGCTCGCGCCCGAGACGGTGCGCGACGAGGTTTCCCCCCTGCTCCGGACCTACGCATGATCAGAGTATGGATTTTGCTAGTTTTTTTGGCGCTGCCGCTCGCTTCGGCGCTGGCGATCAGCGACCCCGCCGAGATGCTGCCCGATCCCAAGCAGGAGGCGCGGGCGGAGGCGATCGGGCGGCAATTGCGCTGTCTCGTCTGCCAGAACGAGAGCATCGAGGATAGCGGCGCTGATCTCGCCCGCGATCTCCGCCACATCGTTCGCCAGCATGTCGCGGCTGGGGAGAGCGACAAGAAAATCATCGCCTGGATGGTCGCGCGTTACGGCGATTTCGTGCGCCTGCGCCCGCCTTTCGAGCCGCTGACCTGGCTGCTCTGGGCCTCGCCAGCGCTGGCGCTTATCGGCGGCGCGGTCATCTCCGCGTTTGCGATGCGCGAGCGGCGCCCGCCGCCGGCGCCGCTTTCGGCGGCGGAACAGCGCAAGCTCAAGGATCTGTTGAAATCGTGATCTGGCTTTTGTTCGTGCTCGCTGCCGGGCTCTGCCTGTTCCCGCTCGCGCTTTTGCTCGGGCGCCGGCATTATCGGCTGCGTGGGCGGCGTGAGGCAGCACTCGCGCTTTATCGCGCCCAGCTCGCCGAACTCGCGCGCGAGCGCGCGGACGGGCGCATCGGCGCCGAGGAATACGCCGCCGCCGAGATCGAGGTGCAGCGCCGTTTGCTCGCCGCTGGCGCCGAGCAGGAAAGCGGTGCCGAAGGCGCGCAGCGCCGCCCGCTGCTGATCACGCTCGTGCTCATTCCGCTCGCAGCCCTCGCGCTTTACTGGCCCGGCGGCATGCCGTTCCTGCCGGCGGCGCCGCTCGCGCCGCGGCGTGCCGAGGCGGCCAAGGAAGAGGCTCTCATCGCCGCTCTCCGCGCCCGGCTCGCCAGTATGGACCCGGCCTCGCCGCGCGCGCGCCAGGGCTATATCCTGCTCGGAAACGCCGAAAATTCCCGCGGCAACCCGGCCGCCGCCGCCGAAGCCTGGCAGCGCGCGCTCGCCGCCGGCTTCGAGGCGACGCTTGCCGCCGAAACCGCCGAGGCGATGACCGAGGCCGCCGGTCGGGTGACGCCGGAAGCCGCCGACCTCTTTCGCCAGGCCCTCGCCGCCGCCCCCGCCGATGCTCCGTGGCGCGACGCGGTGCAGCAGCGGCTGAGCCTTGCCACACCCTGAGCGAGATCAAGGCGGGTGAGGTCCAGCCGTGCTTTCACGCGGTTTCACCGAAAACGGAGAAAGCCGATGGAAGTTTTTGATCTCAACGGCCGCAAAGGGCTGATCGCCGGCATCGCCAACGAGCACAGCCTTGCCTATGCGGCGGCGCGGCGGCTGCGGAGCGCCGGCGCCGACCTCGCCATCACCTATCTCAACGACAAGGCGAAACCCTTCGTCGAGCCGTTGGCGCGCGATCTCGCGGCGCCGATTTTTCTCCCCTGTGACGTCGCCGCGCCGGGCCAGCTCGACGCCGTGTTCGACGCCATCCGGGCGCAATGGGGGCGGCTCGACTTCCTGTTTCACGCCATCGCCTTCGCGCCGAAAGCGGATTTGCAGGGAAGGCTCACCGATTGCTCGGCCGAGGGCTTTGCGCAGGCGATGCTGATTTCCTGCCATTCGCTGATCCGCATGTGCCACCTTGCCGAACCCCTGATGGATGAAGGCGGCAGCGTGATCACGTTAAGCTATTATGGCGCCGAGAAGGTCGTCGACCATTACAACGTGATGGGGCCGGTGAAAGCGGCACTCGAATCCGCCGTTCGCTATCTCGCGCATGAGCTGGGCGGCAAGCGCATCCGCGTCAACGCCATTTCGGCCGGGGCGGTGAAAACCCGCGCCGCTTCCGGCATCGCCCATTTCGATGACCTGCTCGACGAAAGCGCCAAGGCGGCGCCGCTCCACCGCCTGATCGAGCCGGACGATGTCGGCCGCATGGCGCTTGCGCTGATGAGCGAGTATGGCGCCGGCGTCACCGGCGAGGTTCTCTATGTCGACGCCGGCATGCATATCGAGGGCATGGTCCTGCGCTGACCGCCCGCCTTTGCCGGTGGACCTCTTGCGGCGAAGCCGCTATGCGAGGACGAAGTGCGCGAGGGATCGGGAGAAAAATGCGGATTTTGCTGTCCGGGGGGTGCGGCTTCATTGGCTCGGCGGTGGTGCGCCATACGCTCGCCACCACCGGCCACGAGGTCGTGACGGTCGATAAGATGACGTATGCCGCGTCCGAAGCGGCGCTCGAGGGCGCGCGCTCTGACCCACGCCACACCCTGATCCGCGCCGATATCACGGATGCCGCGGCGATGCGGGCGATTTTCGCGGAATATCGGCCGGACGCGGTCATGCATCTCGCCGCAGAAAGCCACGTCGACCGCTCGATCGACGGGCCGGCGGCGTTCATTGCAACCAACGTCACCGGCACTTTCGTGCTTCTGGAAGCGGCGCGAGACTATTGGGCGAGCCTTGCGGCGCCCGCCAAGGCGCGGTTTCGCTTCCACCATGTCTCGACCGACGAGGTGTTCGGCGCCCTCGGCCCCGCCGATCCGCCGTTTCGCGAAACCACGCCCTATGACCCGAGGAGCCCCTATTCGGCATCGAAAGCGGCGTCCGACCATCTCGTGCGGGCGTGGTTTCACACCTACGGTCTCCCGACCCTGGTCAGCAACACCACCAATAATTACGGACCCTGGCAGTTTCCCGAAAAGCTCATCCCGCTGGTGACGCTGAACGCCCTCGCCGGCAAGCCGCTCCCGGTCTATGGCGACGGCTCGAACACGCGGGACTGGCTCTATGTCGAGGATCACGCCGAGGCGCTGCTCGCCGTTCTCGAACGCGGCACGCCGGGCGCGACCTATGCCATCGGCGCCCGCCAGCCGCGCTCCAATCTCGAGGTCGTGCGCGCGATTTGCGCCGTGCTCGACGAAGTGGCGCCCGATCCGGCGGGGCCACATGCGCGCCTGATCACCTTCGTCGACGACCGCCCGGGCCATGATTTCCGCTATGAAATCGACCCGAGCCATGCCGAAGCGGCGCTTTCGTGGCGGGCGCGGCATAATTTCGCGGCGGGCCTGCGCCGCACCGTGCAATGGTATCTCGATCATCGCCCGTGGTGGGAGGAGATCCAGGCGCGGCGCTATGGCGGCGAGCGGCTCGGCATCACCGGCGCAAGGGATGGGGCATGAAAGGCATTCTTCTCGCGGGCGGCTCGGGGACGCGGCTTTCGCCGATGACGCTCGCAGCCTCCAAGCAATTGCTGCCGGTCTATGACAAGCCGATGATTTATTATCCGCTTTCGACCCTGATGCTCGCCGGCATCCGCGATATTCTGGTGATTTCGACGCCGGCTGACCTGCCGCAATTCCGCCGCCTGCTCGGCGATGGCGAGCGGCTCGGCCTGCGCATCGCCTATGCCGAGCAGCCGCGTCCGGAGGGGATCGCGCAGGCTTTTCTCATCGGCCATGACTGGATCGCGGGCTCGCCGTGCGCGCTCGCGCTCGGCGACAACCTGATCTTTGCGGACCATCTCTCCGATCTTCTCCGGCGGGCGAGCGCGCGCACCCAGGGGGCGACGGTGTTCGCCTATCGCGTCCGCGATCCCGAACGCTATGGCGTCGTTTCCTTCGACGCGGCCGGCCGCGCTATCGATATCGTCGAAAAACCGGCGGCGCCGCAATCGAACTGGGCGGTTACCGGGCTTTATTTCTACGATGCCCGGGTGAGCGATTTCGCGACCCGCATCCGCCCCTCGGCGCGCGGTGAGTTGGAGATCACCGATCTCAACCGGCTCTATCTCGAAGATGGCTCGCTCGAGGTCGAGCGGCTCGGGCGCGGCTGCGCCTGGCTCGACGCTGGCACCCCCGATAGCCTGCTGCAGGCCGCAACCTTCGTGCAGACCATCCAGTCGCGCCAGGGGATGCTGGTTGGCTGCCCCGAGGAGGTCGCCTTCCGGCTCGGCCATATCGATGCCGACGCGCTGCGCCAGCATGCGAGAGGCCTCGGTAAAACCGAACTCGGTCAAGTCCTGGCAGAGCTCGCCGATGGGCATCAGGCTTAAAAGAAAGGCAAGAAATGTTCTTTTTTGAAAAAAAGAACCAAAAAACTTTTATCCCATCTCGGGTGGTGGCCATTTCGAGACATCAGGACGAAAGTCTTTTTGCTTCTTTTTCTTCAGAAAAAGAAGACTCTTTCTTTGGATTTTGCTGATGAACATCGAACGCCTCGCCATTCCCGATGTGATTTTGCTGACGCCGCCGCGGTTTGCCGATGCGCGTGGTTTTTTTTCCGAGACCTTCAATGCCGCGCGCTGGCGGGAAGCCGGGATCGAGGGGGACTTCCTTCAGGACAATCACAGTTTTTCCGCCCAGCGCTTCACCCTTCGTGGCCTGCATTGCCAGATTGCGCCGGCAATCCAAGGCAAGCTGGTGCGTTGCGTGCGCGGGGCGATTTTCGATGTCGCGGTCGATCTCCGGGTTGGCTCGCCGAGCTATGGCCGCCATGTCAGCGCCGTCTTGAGCGCCGAGAACTGGAGCCAGCTTTGGATCCCGGGCGGGTTTCTGCATGGGTTTTGCACTTTGGAGCCTGATTCCGAGGTGATTTACAAAGTTACCGCGCCCTATGACCGCGCCGCCGAGCGCGGCGTGATCTGGAACGACCCAATGCTTGCGATTCCCTGGCCGGCGCCGGCGGAGGCGGTGGTGCTCTCCGACAAGGACCGGGTCTTGCCGCCTCTCGCTGAGGTCACGCCATGGTTTCGGGCGGGCGGATGACGGCGCCACTCCTGATCACCGGCGGCACGGGGCAGGTGGCGCAGGCGCTGGCTGAACACGCGGCCCGGCGCGGCATGGCCGCGCGCACGGTGGGGCGGCCCGAGGTCGATTTCGACCGCCCGGAGAGCATCGACGCGGTTTTTGCCGCGACCCGGCCGCGTCTCGTCATCAACGCCGCCGCCTACACCGCCGTCGATGCCGCGGAAGATGATGCAGCGGCGGCCTTTCGCGCCAATCGTGACGGCCCGGCGCGGCTTGCCGCCCTCGCCGCCGACGCCGGCATTCCGCTCATCCATATCTCCACCGATTACGTGTTCGATGGCAGCAAGGGCGCGCCCTATGTCGAGACCGATCCCACCGCGCCGACCGGAATCTATGGCGCGAGCAAGCTTGCCGGCGAAGCGGCGGTGTTGGCGAGCGGGGCGCGGGCGCTGATCCTGCGCACGTCCTGGGTCTATGCGGCGCGCGGGCGGAATTTCGTCAGCACCATGCTCGCCGCGGCGGCCGCCGGTCGCAATCTCCGCGTCGTTGCCGATCAGCGCGGCGCACCGACCGCGGCCGAGGATCTCTCCGCCCTGATCCTCGATCTCGTGACGAAATGTGATGCCGGCGCGGAAAATTGGGGGCTCTATCACGCCGCCGGGGCGGGCGAGGCGAGCTGGCATGAGTTCGCGGTGGCAATTTTCGCCGAGGCCGCGCGCTATGGCATCCCAACGCCGCCGATCGCCGCGATCGCGACCAAAGACTGGCCGACGCGGGCGCGAAGGCCGGCCGATTCGCGGCTCGCTTGCGGCAAGCTCGCGCGGGTTTTCGGCCTCGCCTTGCCGCCTTGGCGCGAAAGCCTCGCGCGCGTCGTCGCCACCCTCTGTGCCACCTGACCGCCGCCGATGGCGGGACGCGTCGCGATTTTGCTGGCGAGCTACCAGGGCGCACGGTTTCTCCCTGAGCAGCTCGCAAGCCTCGCGCGCCAGAGCTGCCAGGACTGGCATCTCTATTGGCGCGATGATGGCTCTACGGATGCGAGCCCGGCGCTGCTCGCCGCCTTCGCGCCCGGCCAGAGCGACGCGGTCAGCGAGCCGCCCGGGCGGCTGGGCGCGGCGGGGAGTTTTTTCGCGCTCCTCGCCGCCGCCAGCGCCGATCCCGCGAATGATTTTTTTGCCTTTTGCGACCAGGACGATGTCTGGCGTGAGGATAAGCTCGCGCGGGCGCGCGACGCCCTCGCAATCCTGCCCGGCCAGCGGCCGGCGCTCTATTGCGCGCGGGCGCGCTTGGTCGATGCCGCGCTCGGCCCGCTGGGAAGCTTGCCGCCGTTTGGCGGCATGACCCGGTTTCCCGCCGCCTTGGCCGCGAATATTGCCCCCGGCTGCACCATGATGCTCAATCGCGCCGCCGCCGAGCTGGTCGCGGCAAGCCGGCCACCGCCCGAGACCTTGCATGATTGGTGGAGCTATCTTCTGGTTTGCGCCGCCGGCGGTGTCATCCTCACCGATGCCGAGGAGGTGCTGCTTTATCGTCAGCATGATGGCAATGCGATCGGCGCGCCGGGTTCGCGGCTTCGCCGGGCGCTCGCGGCGCTTGGCCGCGGCCCGACGCCGTTCATCGCCCGGTTTCGCGCCCATCTCGCGGGGCTTGCCGCCAATGCGGCGCTGTTGCCGGCGCCGGTGGTGGACGAAGCGGCGGCGCTGGCGCAGGCCCTCGGGAGGGGCTTGCGCGGGCGGTTGCGGCTGCTCGCCTGGCCCGGGCTTGAACGCCGGACGCGGCTTGAGACGTTTTTGCTGCGGCTCTGGCTCCTGATCGGATGACGGGTTAGACTTCGCCGATTGTGGCACTGCCGCGAGGGCCCGATGAAAAATCCCCATAACCATGTTTTTCTCGGCGCCCACCACGCCGAGAACGAGCGGCGGAGCTGGGTCGTGGTTTGGCTCTGTCTTGCGGTCATGCTGGTTGAGATCGCCGGCGGCGCGCTGTTTGGCTCGATGGCGCTGATCGCCGACGGGCTGCACATGGCAACGCATGTCGGGGCACTGTTGTTGGCGGCGCTTGCCTATCGTGTCGCCCGCCACCATCTCAGCGATCCGCGTTTTGCCTTCGGCACCGGCAAATTCGGCGACCTCGCCGGTTTCGCGAGCGCCATCGCGCTCGCCATGATCGCGATCCTCATCGCCTGGGAGGCGTTGTCGCGCTTCGTTCATCCGGTCGCGATCGATTTTGCCGCAGCGATCCCGATCGCGGGCATTGGTCTCGTCGTCAATGTCGCGAGCGCGCTGCTGCTCGGCGATCACGGGCACGGGCATGGGCACGGGCATGGGCATGGGCATGGGCATGATCACGGCGCGGTGTCCGAGGACAACAATATGCGCGCCGCGCGCGCGCATGTGCTGGCCGACGCCGCGGTCTCGATCCTGGTGCTGATCGGCCTTGGCGGGGCGCGTCTTTCCGGTTGGCTGTGGCTCGATCCGGTGATGGCGCTGATCGGCGCCGCCGTCATCGTGAGCTGGTCGGTGACCCTGATCCGCGCGAGCGGCGCGGTGCTGCTCGATATGACGCCCGATCCCGAGGCCGCGGCCAGTATCCGCGAGGTGCTCGAACGCGACGGGGCGCGGGTGCGCGATCTCCATGTCTGGCGGGTCGGGCCGGGGCATCTCTGCGCCGTGGTCTCGATCGCCAGCGCGACGCCGCTGAGCCTCGATGAATATCGCCGCCGCCTCGGGGCGACCGCCGGGCTCTCGCATCTCACCATCGAGATCGAGCCGGCCTAGCATGATGGCGTGAGGGCGGATGCTCCATTTGCAAAAACTCGCGGTCGGGATCAGCGATCGCGCCCATCTCGCGGCGGTGCAGGCCGAGCGCGCCGCGGCCCATCCGCCGCTCCGCCACGTCACGCGCCATGTTCCCAAACGCGCGCCCGAAATTCTCGCTGGCGGCTCGCTCTATTGGGTGATCGCCGGCACCATGAGCGTGCGCCAGCGCATCGTCGCGATCGCGGCGACGCGGCGCGAGGACGGCAGCGCCGCCTGCGCGATCACGCTCGACCCCACGCTTGTCCATGTCGCCGCGCGGCCGGTCAGGGCGTTTCAGGGCTGGCGCTATCTCGCGCCCGAGCAGGCGCCGCCCGATCTCGCCGAGGGTGGCGAGGATGCGGCGCTGCCGCCCGCTCTGGCCGAGGCGTTGCGCGCGCTTGCCTTGCTCTAACGGGCGTTCTAACTAGCGTTGCCTGCGAGACAATTTCGTGTCTGGCGCTTGACGGCGGAACGTAGCTCGGAGAGCGTGCGGCCATGACCGATCCCCTTGCGCTTCATCGCGACATCCTCACCCTCGACAGCCATATCGATATTCCCTGGCCCGACGGTCCCGATCCGTTCCGCGAAAGCGATCGCCGCGTCGATCTGCCGAAAATGCGCCGTGGCGGGCTCACCGCCGGCTGTTTTGCCGCCTATGTGCCGCAAACACGGCGCGATGCCGACAGCCAGCAAGCGGCGTTTCTGCGCGCCCAGACCATGTTGCAGGCGATCCGCTCCATGGGCCGCTCGCATGATGGGATACGCGCGCGCATTACCGAGACCGCCGCCGAGGTCGAGGCGGCGTGGCGCGAGGGGGTGATCAGCATCATCCCGGTGGTCGAGAACGGCCAGGCGATCGGTGGCGATCCCGGCAATCTCGGGGCGCTTCGGGCGCTGGGCGCGCGCTATATGACGCTTACCCATAATGGCCACAATGATCTCGCCGATGCTGCCATCGCGCGCCGCGATCTCGCCGATCCGCCGGCCGAGCATGGCGGGCTGTCGCGGCTCGGGCGGACGGCGATCGCCGAGATGAACCGTCTTGGCATGCTGGTCGATGTCTCGCACACCGCTAAGACAACGATGCTGCAAGCGGTTGCCGCCTCGCGCACGCCGGTGCTGGCGAGCCATTCCTGCATCCGCGCGCTCTGCGATCATCCGCGCAATCTCGATGACGAGCAACTCGATGCGCTGCGCGCCAGCGGCGGGCTGATTCAGATCACCGCCATGCCCTCATTCCTGCGCGCCAAAGGCAGCGCCGAGAGCGTGACGGTTGCCGATTTTGTCGATCACATCGACTACGCGGCGCGGCGCATCGGCGTCGCCCATGTCGGGATTTCCTCGGATTTCGACGGTGGCGGCGGGATTTCCGGCTGGTCGAATGCCGCCGAGAGCGCGGCGATCACCGTCGAGCTGGTCGCGCGCGGCTATGGCCGGGCGGAGATCGCAGCCCTTTGGGGCGGCAATTTCCTCCGCCTCCTGCGCCGCGCCGAGGAAATCGCGCGCTGATGTCGGCGGCCGGTCGCGGCGTTGCCTCCGCTCTCGCTTTGTTCGCTATTTTGTCGTAATGAAATTGTCGCGAATGAAACCTCTCCTCCCGCGCCTCTCGCTCTCCGCATTTGCCCTGCTGGCGATGGCGCCGGCGGCGTTGGCCGGCTCGTCGCTCACGCCGAGCGATGGCTCTGACCTTCCGCCCGCCGATCCCGATGCGATCGTCACCTTCCAGTGGGAAAATGCTTCGATCACCAGCAACCCGCCGCCTGATCGCTATTATCTCAACGGGCTCTATCTCGGCTATGTCTCGCCGACCGGGGATGTGCCGAATTTCGCGAGCGAGATCGGCCGCGCCCTTTGGGGCGCTGGTCAGCAGCGCGTCTCGATCGACATCCAGCAGCAGATGTTCAGCCCCGCCGCGACCGACGCGCGGCCACCGCCGGCGGGCGACGAGCCCTATGCCGGCACGTTGATGGGCAATTTCTCGCTGATCCAGGACACCAATGACTGGCGCAGCATTCTCGGTGTCGATGTCGGGACGATCGGCGAGGCGGCGCTTGCCGAGCAGACGCAGAACTGGTTCCACAACCTGATCGGCCAGCCGCATGATCTTGGCTGGGGCTATCAGATGCCGGACGAGCCGGTGCTGCAATTCGAGAGTTCACGCATCTGGCGCATCTCGACCGGGCATATCGGCGGGCTTGAGACCGATGTTTTGCCCAACGCCACGATCGGGGTCGGCAATCTTTGGATCTATGGGCTCGCCGGTGGCGTGGTGCGGATCGGCCAGGGGCTCGCGTCCGATTACGGCGTTGCCCGCCTCGAGCCGGGCATGTCGGGTGGTGCGGCCTATACGCCGGTCAAGCCGTTTGACTGGTATTTCTTCGCCGGCGCCGATGGGCAGGCTTGGCTCTATAACGCGACCTTGGCCGGCGAGCCGTTCAATGCGACGCCGAGCGTCGGCGAAAGAACCTTCGTCGGCGAGTTGGAGGCCGGGGTTGCCGTCATCGTCGATGGGGTGCGGGTGTCCTATACGCAGGTCTTCCAGACCCAGACATTTTACGGCGAGCATGGCGGGCTGCACCAATGGGGCTCGCTGGTCGCCTCGTTCCGATTCTGATCGCGACCGCGCTGCCGGCCGGCGGCGATGCACGCCGCCATCAATGCTCGGCGCGGGGGCGGCCGGTCGCGCGGCTCGGGGAGAACAGGAAGGCGAGCGGCACGACGCAGAAGGCGGCGATCGCGGTGATCGCGAAAATATCGGTATAAGCGAGCACCGCCGCCTGTTTTTGCAGCGTCATGTTGATAAGGCCGTCGGCAACGCCTGGCGCAGCTGATGCCGCTGTCCCGTGCGCGATCAGCGTATTTGCGATCTGGGCTTTGGCGGTGACGTAGGGCTGCTCAAGCGGCGTTAGATGCTGAGAAAGATACGCGCGGCGGACCTGGGTGCGCTCGGTTTCAAAGGCGGCCGCGAGCGAAATCCCGATCGAGCCGGCGATGTTGCGGAACATCACGTAAAGCGAGCTGGCATCGGCGTTGGCCGCGCGCGGCAGGGTTGAGTAGGCGATGGTGCTGTTGGGAACGAAGAGAAAGGCGAGGCCAAAGGTCTGCGCGCCGCGCATCAGGGCGAGCGTCGTGTAATCCACGTCCGGTGTCAGACCATGGGCATAGGCGAGGGCGCAGCCGAGTGAGAAGAAACCGAAGGCGATGAAAATTCTTGTCTGCACGTGCGGCAGAAGCCGGCTGATGATCGGGATCAGAAACAGGATCAGGATTGCTCCCGGCGAGAGAACGAGGCCGGCGAGGGTTGCGGTATAGCCGAGCTGCTCCTGCGCGAGTTGCGGGATCAGAACCGCGCTGGAATAGAGAATAGCGCCGATCATGAAAATCATCACCGAGCCGAGCGCGAAATTGCGATCGCGCAGCACGCGGAGATTGACCACCGGATTTTTGGCGATCGAAAGCCACACCGCCGCCCCGATCAGCCCGATCGCGGCGAGAATGCCGAAGAGGCGGATCGAGGGGTCGGCGAACCAGTCATCGTCCTCGCCACGGTCGAGCATGATTTGGAGGCAGCCAATGCCGAGCGCGATGAGAGCGACGCCGATGTAATCGATGCCGCGGCGGCTGGCGCGATCGGCCTTGACCCAGGGCGGGTCTTCGACCAGCGCGCCGACCGCGAGAAACGCGATGATGCCGATCGGCACGTTGATGAGGAACACCCAGCGCCAGGAGTAATTATCGGTGATCCATCCCCCCAAGGTCGGGCCGATCACGGGGGCGAAGATGGTTGCGATCGCCACCACCGAAAAGGCTCGCCCGCGCTGGGAGGGTTCGAAGGTATCGAGAATGATCGATTGCTGATTGGGCTGCAGCCCGCCGCCGAAAAACCCCTGCATCAGGCGGAAGACGATGATTTGCGGCAGCGAGGTCGCGATCCCGCAGAGGAACGAGCTGATCGTAAAGGCTGCGATACAGATCATGAAATAGCGTTTGCGCCCGATCACCCGCCCGAACCAGCCGGAAATCGGCAGGACGATGCCGTTGGCAACGAGATAGGAGGTCAGTGTCCAGGTGGCGTCGTCGTAGCTTGCGGACATCGAGCCGGCGATATGCGGCAGGCTGACATTGACGATGGTCGTGTCAATGATTTCCATGAACGCCGCGAGGGTAACGGCGACGGCGATCAGCCAGGGATTGGCACGCGGCCGCCAACCGGCATGCGCGACGCCGCCGCTCATGGCTTGGCGTTCTTCCCAGAGTCCCAACGGATAAACGTTTTTTGGTTCTTTTTTTCAAAAAAGAACATTCTCTTCCTTCCCATCAAACCCACCAAACCCATCAACCGGGCGTTTCGCGTCCCATGGCGAGGAATTTCTCCGCTCGCCGACCGCACAGCAACGCGGGATCGAGGGCGAGGAGCGGGGTGAGCGCCCCGGCGATGGCTTCTGCAACCGCCGCGATTGCGATATCGGGTTGGCGATGGGCGCCGCCAAGGGGTTCGGCGATCACCTGATCGATCAGGGCGAGGCGTTTGAGGTCATCGGCGGTGAGTTTTAGCGCCTCCGCCGCCGCCTCGGCGGCGCTCGCCTCACGCCAGAGGATGGAGGCGCAGCCCTCCGGCGAAATCACCGAGTAGATGGCATGTTCGAGCATCAACACGGCATCGCCGCTGGCGAGCGCAATGGCGCCGCCGGAGCCGCCTTCGCCGATGATGGTTGCGACGATCGGCACGGGTGCGGCAAGACAAGCCTCGATCGTGCGCGCGATCGCCTCGGCCTGGCCGCGCGCCTCGGCTTCGATCCCGGGATAGGCGCCGGAGGTATCGACGAAGGTGAGCACGGGGAGACCAAAGCGCCCGGCGAGTTCGATGAGCCGCCGCGCCTTGCGATA
This sequence comes from Acidibrevibacterium sp., assembly GCF_049965395.1. Taxonomy (NCBI): domain Bacteria; kingdom Pseudomonadati; phylum Pseudomonadota; class Alphaproteobacteria; order Acetobacterales; family Acetobacteraceae; genus Acidibrevibacterium; species Acidibrevibacterium sp. The sequence continues at coordinate 62,834 of NZ_JBMFWJ010000008.1, read as the reverse complement.
GCCTTCCGGCCGGCTCATGCCGAAATTATGTTTGACGCGGCTTTCGGTGTCATTGCCTTTTTCGGTGCCGAGCACCATCACCGCCTGCCCCTGAAAGCGCCCGAGACCGCCGATCACCGCCGCGTCGTCGGCGAAGGCGCGGTCGCCGGCGAGGGGCGTGAACTCGGTGATCAGGGCGGCGACGTAGTCACTCGCCTTGGGGCGATCGGGGTGGCGCGCGACCTGCGCTTTCTGCCACGGCGAGAGCTTGGCGTAGGTGGTGCGGAGCTGGCGGTCCACTTTTTCGCTCAGACGGGCGATTTCTTCGGCGATATTGATCCCCCCCGGCTCAGCCATACGGCGGAGTTCGTCGATCTTGCTTTCCAGCTCGGCGATCGGTTTTTCGAAATCGAGGAAATGGCGCATGACGAGGCGCTTTAGCACAAATTCTCCGGCGACCAACCCCGCGCCGTCCCGGCGACCAACCTCGCGTCGCTCAGCTTCGCCGTCGTGCCAGCGGGTGATGCCGCGCCACCGCCGCTTGCAGCCGGCCGGCGGACACATGCGTGTAAATCTCGGTCGTCGCGATGGCGCTGTGCCCGAGCAGGGTCTGCAGGCTGCGGAGATCGGCGCCGTTGGCGAGGAGATGCGTCGCAAAGGAGTGACGCAACACGTGCGGCGAGACCAAAGCGGGGTCGAGTCCGGCGGCCAGCGCCGCCTGCTTGAAGAGAAGTGCCAGCCCCTGGCGGGTCATCGGGCGGCGCGGATCGCGGCCGGGAAAGAGCCAGCGCCGAGACTCTCTTCCCGCGGGTTTGCCTTGCCCCGCGAGCAGCCGCTCGGCGGCCGCCGCGGCGATCGGCGAGAGCGGCACGATTCGCTCCTTGCCGCCCTTGCCGCGCACCAGGATCATCGCCTCGCCAGCGGTGATCGCCGCTGGCGACAAAGCGAGCAGCTCGGAAACCCGCAATCCGGTCGCATAGAGCAATTCGAGCGCCGCAACCGCGGTCGGCCCGGCCCGGCCGGGGAGACGCGCCGCCGCTTCGAGCAGCGCGACGATCTCCGCGGGGTCGAGATATTTCGGCAGCTTTTTGCTCGGGCGCGGTGAATCGAGCCCGGCGCTCGGATCCTCGGCGCGGATTCCCTCGCGCAACAGGAATCGGTAGAATTGGCGAAGCGCCGAAAGCCGCCGCGCCTGGCTTCTTGCTGCAAGCCCGCGGGCGCGGAGGCTCCCGAGATAGGCGCGCAGCAGCGCCGGCGTCGCGCCCATGAGGGTGCTGCCATCGCCCGCGGCGAAAGCGGCGAAATCCTCGAGATCGGCGCGGTAAGCTTCGCGCGTGTTGAAGGCGGCATCGCGCTCGGCGGCCAGCATCTCCAGAAACGCCTCGAGATGGCGGTCCATGGCGGCCTGGGGTCAGTGCGGCGCGGCGGGGCGCGCCAGCGGCAGGGTTTTTTCGACCAAAGTGGTATGCGGTGCCGGCGGGAAGGCGCCGAGCACCAGGACGCCGATACCGGCGGCGGCGATCCCGAGTAGGACCACGATCAGCAGGGTTGTGCGCATGCCGCTCTCTCTTGGCGTTAAGCTTCGCCCCTGTGCTAGCTTTCGCCATCATGATACGCAACACCGCGCTCGATGCCGAGACCGCTTCGGACGATGAGATCTCCGCCCTCGCCGGGCGTTCGCTGGTTTTGATCGGCCTCATGGGGGCTGGAAAAACCTCGATTGGCCGCCGTCTCGCGGCCCGCCTCGCGCTTCCCTTTTTCGACGCCGATGCCGAAATCGAGGCCGCCGCCGGGCTTAGTATCGCCGAACTCTTTGAGCGCTATGGCGAGCGCGAGTTCCGCGACGGCGAACGCCGGGTGATCCAGCGCCTGCTCGCTGGCCCGCCCATGGTGCTCGCAACCGGCGGCGGCGCCTTTCTCGACCCCGCGACGCGGGCAGCCATCCGCGCGCGCGCGGTTTCGCTCTGGCTCCGCTGCCCGATCACCATCCTCACCCGCCGCGTCGCCGGGCGGACCCACCGGCCGCTGCTCGCTGGCGGTGATCCGGCGGCGATCCTGGCCCGACTCGCGGCCGAGCGTGGGCCGATCTATGCCGAGGCGGACGTGATCGTCGATTGCGAGGATGAGACGCTGGAGGCGACGACGCGCCGCGTGCTCGCCGCCCTCGCCGGCCACCGCCCGCCGCGTCGCGTGCATGTCGCGCTCGCGAGGCAGGCCTATGATGTCGTCGTCGGCGAAGGGCTGATCGATCGCGCCGGCGCGCTGCTCGCGCCGATTCTTGCGCAAAAGCGCGCCGTTATCATCTCTGATGCGACGGTCGCGCCGCTCTATCTCGCGCGCCTCGAGGCCGGCCTCGCTGCAACCGGGATCACGAGCCAACACCTCGTCGTCGCGGCTGGGGAGGAGAGTAAATCTCTCGACATCTACGGGCGCCTCGTCGATGATCTGCTCGGCTTTGGCGTCGAGCGCCGGACCGCGGTGATCGCACTCGGCGGCGGCGTCATCGGCGATCTCGCCGGCTTTGCCGCCGCGACCACTCTCCGCGGCCTGCCCTTCGTGCAGATCCCGACGACGCTGCTCGCCCAGGTCGATTCGAGTGTCGGTGGCAAGACCGGCGTCAACACACGGCGCGGCAAGAACCTGGTCGGCGCCTTTCACCAGCCGCTCATGGTGCTTGCCGATACCGCGACGCTGGCGAGCCTCCCGGCCCGGGAGCTGCGCGCGGGATATGCCGAGATCGCCAAGGCCGGGCTGATCGGCGACGCCGATTTCTTTGCCTGGTGCGAGGCGCATGGCGCTGGCGTGATTGCGGGGGACCGTGCGCTGCAGGCCGAAGCCATTCTCCGCGCTGTTGCTTTCAAGGCAGCGGTGGTCATCGAGGACGAGCGCGAGGAGAAGCCAGCCGATGGCCGGGCGCTGCTCAATCTCGGGCATAGTTTCGGCCATGCGCTCGAGGCGGAATGCGGCTATGGCCGGATTCTGCATGGCGAGGCGGTGGCGATCGGCCTCGGGCTCGCATTTTTACTCTCGGCCCGCCTTGGCCACTGCGCTGACGCCGACGCCGCGCGCGTGATCGCCCATATCGCCGCCGTCGGTTTGCCGGCGCGGCTTGCCGATCTCGGCCAGACGCTTTCGGCGGGCCGGCTGATCGCCCATATGCGCCATGACAAAAAAATGCGCGACGGGCGGCTCGCTTTCGTGCTTGCGCGCGGGATCGGGCGCGCCTTCACCTCGCGCGACGTCGAGGAAGCGGCGGTATCTGCGCTTCTGCGCGACGAAGGGTGCGGTCCATGATGGGGACATTGGCGGACTTGGTGGGCGGTACTGGGATTGAACCAGTGGCCTCCCGCGTGTCAAGCGGACGCTCTCCCGCTGAGCTAACCGCCCACCGTCCGGTGCTAGCGGCACCGAGAGCAGCGCTTCTAGCGCAAGCCGCCGCCTGGCCGCAACCCCGCCATCGGTCTTTCGCGTTCGCGTGCCGCCGGGACGTATGATGGATTTTCCAACCCCGCTCGCCCAGGAAACTCTGATCGAACGCCAGCCGTGCGGGTGCCGGGTGCCGGTGATCTTCACCTCCCCGCATTCCGGGCGCGATTATTCCGCGGCGTTCATCGCCCAGGCCCGGCTCGATCCGCGAAATCTTCGCCGCAGCGAGGATAGTTTCGTCGATGATCTCTTTGCCGCGGCCCCGGAATGCGGCGCCGTTCTGCTGGCGGCGCGCTTTCCGCGCGCCTTCTGCGACGTCAATCGTGAGCGCTGGGAACTCGATCCGGCGATGTTCGCCGAGACGCTTCCGGATTTCGTCAACCGCGCGAGCCCGCGGGTCGAAGCCGGGCTCGGCACCATCCCGCGCATCGTTGCTGCGGATACGCCGATCTACCGCGAGCGCCTCTCCTTCGCCGAGGCGCAGACGCGGATCGCGACCTGCTGGGCGCCGTTTCACGACCGGCTGGCGGCGCTGATCGCGCAAACCAAAGCCGAGTTCGGCGCCTGTCTCCTGGTCGATTGCCATTCGATGCCGCACGCGAGCCTCATGGGGCTCGGCCGCGTCGATATCGTCCTCGGCGATGCCCATGGCACTACCTGCGCCGACGCGATCACCACCCGGATCGAGACCGCGTTCCGCGCCCTCGGCTTCGTCGTGCGCCGCAACCACCCCTATGCCGGCGGCTTCATCACCCGCCATTACGGCCGCCCGCAAGAAGGCGTCCACGCCATCCAAATCGAACTCGCGCGCCGGCTTTATATGGACGAGGCCAACATCACCCCCTCGGCGGGTTTCCAACCCCTGCAACAGGCGATCACCCGCCTGATCGCGCTGCTCGCCGCCGAGGCGCCGGCGCTGATGGCCCAAGCCGGCTGAGTCGGCGTGGTGGGGAACGGTTTTGGGAGTCGAAAAGAGAAAGAAAAATTCTTTTTTTATAAAAAAAGAAGCAAAAAAATTTTCTACCGATTTTTGCGGTTCGCCCTGCGCTTGACGGCTTTCACGCGTCCCTCGAAAATGCGCTATTTCCCAAAATAGGCCGGGTTAGCACAGCGGTAGTGCAGCGGTTTTGTAAACCGAAGGCCGGGGGTTCAAATCCCTCACCCGGCATCGCGCTTTTTCGCGGTGGCAACGATAGGGGTGGGCGCTAGCAAGGGCACAGGCGCCCGATGCCGGCTCAAATCGCGACCCGGACACCGAGTTCGACGACGCGATCGGGCGGAATGCGGAAAAATTCCGTCGCCGAAACCGCATTCCGCGCCATGGCGAGGAATAGCCACATCCGCCAGAGCGACATTTTCGGCACCATCGCCGGCACCAGCGTCTCACGGCCGAGAAAATAGCTCACCTGCATCGCATCAAACGGCAGGCCCTTGTCGCGCAGAGCCTCGAGGGCACGCGGGATATTGGGGCTTTCCTTGAAACCATAGGACAGAATGACCCGGTAACAGCCGGAGCCGAGATCTTCGATCTGGGTTCTATGCTCGGGCAAGACTTCGGGGACGTCGATATTGTTAACGGTTACGAACAGAACCTGCTCGTGCAGCACTTTATTGTGCTTGAGATTGTGGAGCAGGGCGCCGGGAACATATTCCGGGTTGCCGGTGAGAAACACTGCGATGCCGGGGACGCGCACGGTGCGCGATTGCGGCAATCGGGCGATGAAGGTCGCGAGCGGCAGGCTGTCTTGCTGCCAGCGCGCCAGCATGAGGTCACGCCCGCGCCGCCAGGTGGTCATCAGCCCGATCAGCGCCCCGCCGATGACAAGCGGCACCCAGCCGCCCTCGACGATTTTCAGCGAATTGGCGGCGAAGAACGTGCCATCGAGCACGAAGAAAAAGCCGAACACGATGATCGTCGCGGCGCGCGACCAGAGGAACTGGCGGCGAAAAACGACGGCGGCGAGGATCGCGGTGCAGGTAAAGGTGCCGGTGACGGCGATGCCATAGGCCGAGGCCAGGCTGTCGCTGGTCTTGAAGGAGAGCACCAGGATCAAGACCGCGATCGCGAGAATATAATTGATCTGCGGCACATAGATCTGCCCTTCCTCGGTCTCGCCGGTGTGACGCACCGTCATGCGCGGGAGAAAACCGAGCTGCATGCATTGCCGGGCCATCGAATAGGCGCCGGAAATCAGCGCCTGGCTCGCGATCACCGTCGCGATGGTGGAGAGAATGACCAGCGGCAGGCCAAGCCAGGACGGCGCCAGAAGATAGAACGGATTGGCGATGGCACTCGGGTCATTGAGCACCAGCGCGCCTTGGCCGAGATAATTGAGGATCAACGAGGGGAGGACGAAAAACGTCCATGTGGTGCGGATCGGCCGGGCACCGAAATGGCCCATATCGGCATACAGCGCTTCCGCCCCGGTGACCGCGAGCACCACCGCGCCGAGGACGATGAAAGCGATGAACCGGTAATGCAGGCACAGCGCAAGCGCATAGCTCGGCGAGAGCGCAAGCAGGATGAGCGGGTGCCGGGCGACCGCAATCGCACCCAAAACCCCGATCACCGCGAACCACACCGCCATCACCGGCCCGAAAACCCGCCCGACGCGGCCAGTGCCGTGCGACTGCATGACGAAGAGAACGACGATGACCAGCGCCGCGATCGGCAGGACATAAGTCTGCAGCCCCGGGGCCGAAACCTCGAGCCCCTCGAGCGCAGACAGCACCGAAATCGCCGGGGTGATGACCCCGTCGCCGAAAAAAAGACTGGCGCCGACGATGCCGACCAGAGCCAGGCCGCGCCGGGTGCTGGCGAGCTTCGAGACCCGCTGCGCCAAGGCCATCAGCGCCAGAATGCCGCCCTCGCCGCGGTTATCGGCGCGCATCACCAGGGTCACGTATTTGACCGTGACGATGAGGATCAGCGACCAGACGATGAGCGAGAGAATGCCCAAAATCTCCGGCGCGTTGATCGGATGCGGCTGTAAAAGAACGAGGCTCGCATGGAAGGCATAGAGCGGGCTGGTGCCGATATCGCCATAGACGACACCGAGGACGGCGAGCAGAACACCGAGTCGTGGCGCCGCCCGATCTCGTTCGGCGATGGTCATCGGCGCGCCTTTCGCCCCGCGGCAGCGGCAGCAGCGGCCCTCATCGGGGTGAGCAAGGCGGGGGGCGGGAGAAACATCATCGTCTCGGGCCTCTGCGCGGGTTGTGCGTTGCAAAATCGTGGCGCCGGGCGGCACCCATACGCTACCGCTGACCGACGGCGCAAGCAGGCAGCCGCGCGGTGCGGCCTCAGGCAGCCGCCGGGCGGGCGCCGAAAATCGCGGTGCCGAGCCGGATTTCGGTGGCGCCGGCGGCGATCGCGGCCTCGAAATCGGCCGACATCCCCATCGAGATCACGTCCAGGCGATGACGCCGGGCGCAGGCGGCAAGCCAGGCGAAATGCGGCGCGGGATCGGCCGCAACCGGCGGAATCCCCATCACCCCGATCAGCGCTGCCCCGAACCGAACCTTACAGGCGGCGATGAAATCATCGGCGGCCTCTCGCATGACCCCCGATTTCTGCGGCTCATCGCCGAGATTGACCTCGACCAGCAGATCCGGCCGCCTCTCTTCGCGCGCCATCGCCGCCGCCAGCGCCTCGGCGAGGCTCGGGCGGTCGAGGCTTTCGATGACATCGAACAACCGCACCGCGTCCCGCGCCTTGTTGGTCTGGAGATGGCCGATGAGATGGAGACGCAGGTCGGGGTAGTTGGCACGCAGGGCGGGAAATTTCGCCGCCGCCTCCTGCACCCGGTTTTCCCCGAAATGCCGCTGCCCGTGCGCGAGCGCTTCCTCGATCGCCGCTTGCGGCTGGGTTTTGGAGACCGCGAGCAACGTGATCGCCGCCGGATCGCGCCCATTGCCGCGCGCCGCGTGCGCGATCGCCGCGCGGCAGGCGGCGAGCCGCTCGGCGACCGTGCTGCCCTCGCCGTTCGGGCCGGGATGTGCTTGCAATGCGGTCATGGATCGCAAACTCCTTGCCTACGCGTTTCGGGTCAAGCCCTGGCGCCGGGATCGACTGCCGACGCTCTGGCTGTTCAGCGACGCAACTCGTTTTCCCGACCCGCGCGCCGCGATCCTTCATCTCCCACGCGGCCGGGCCGGGGTCGTGCTGCGCGGCGCCGCCCCCGACCTTGCCGGCGCGGTCGCCGGGTTGTGCCGTGCGCGGCGGATCGCGCTTGCGATCGGGGGCGACTGGCGGCTCGCGGCGCGGCTTCGCGCTGGGCTGCATCTCCCGGCTCGCGTCACCGCGCGGTGGCGGGGATCGAAGCCCTGTTTCCTGACCGCCGCCGCCCATTCGGCGCGGGAGTTGCGGCGAGCCCGCCGCGTTGGCGCGCGACTCGCCTTTCTCTCGCCGGTTTTCGGGACGGCAAGCCATCCCGGCGCGCCCGCGCTCGGGGTTTTGCGCTGGGTTGCGCTGGCGTCGCGCGCGGGACTTGCGGTCGCGGCACTCGGCGGGATCGATGGCGCGCGTGCGCGCCGCCTGCCGCGCCGCTATTGCGCGGGCCTGGCGGCGATCACGGCGCTTGGCGACGCCGCGCCGAACCGCTAGAGAGCGCTCATGCCGCCATCGTCGCGTCCGCCTGCTTTTGCTTCCCGCCTTGCGCTCGCGGCGTTCGCGCTCGCGCTTGCGCTCGCCGGTTGCGCGAGCAAGACAGAAATGCCCCCGCCATCCGATCCCGGCCTCGGCGCCAACGCTGCCGGCGCGACCGCGAAAGGCGGCCCGGACGTCAATGCCGGCGTCGGGGTCAATGCCTATCTTTGGCGCGGCGCCCTGGATATCCTCTCTTTCATGCCGCTCGCCTCGGAAGATCCGTTCGGTGGTGTCATTATGACCGACTGGTACCAGCCGACTTCCGTCGCCAATGAGCGCTTCCGCGCCACCGCCTATATCCTTGGCCGGCAGATGCGCGCCGATGCGATCCGCGTCACCCTCTTCCGCCAGGTGCAGCAAAATGGCCAATGGGTCGATGCGCCGGTGAGCAAGGTCACGGTTGGCGAGCTTGAGAGCAAAGTGCTCGCCCGGGCCCGCGAGTTGCGCACCCATGACCTCGCCCATGGCGCAACCGATTCTTATTGATCGACGTAAATCAATCTATTTTATCGAATAATTCCAGCGGAACATTTCGTTAGAATTTCGCGGCTTATACCGCCATTCTTCGGGCAAGGCCGGCGCCCCGCCGGCAGAAGGGAGAATGCGATGATCACACTGCAACCGAAAACTTGGCGTGCGAAACGGCAGAGCCCGCGCTGGGCTGCCCTCGCCGCGCTTGCCCTCCTTGCCGCCCCGCATCCCGCGCCGGCGGCGGAGGCGACGCTTTATCCGCCGTGGCAGAACGGCGCCAATGACGATGTCACTCAGCGGGGCTTTGAGTTCACCGTGCCGGAAGTGGACGATCTCGCGGATTTCCATGGCGATCCGATGACCGCCAAGCTCGTGCTCTATGTCGGCGGCAATTATTTCTTCGCGATGGCGCCGCTGGTCGCCGCCTTCGAGACCGCGCATCCCGAATTCAAGGGCCATATTTATTACGAGACCATCCCGCCCGGCATGCTGGTCAAGCAAATCGAAGCCGGCGGCACCGTCACCTCCGGCAATATGACTTGGACGGTGCCGGCGGACGCCTATTTCGCCGGCTTTAAGAAGGTACAAGCGCTGATCAAGGATGGCCATCTCGTCGGCCCGGCGGTGCCCTATGTCACCAACCAGCTCGCGATCATGGTGCCGAAGGGCAATCCCGGCCATGTCACCGGGCTTGCCGATCTCGGCCGCCCCGATATCCGCCTCGTCATGCCCAACCCGGCATTCGAGGGCATCGCGCGGCAGATCAAAGCGGCGCTGGAAAAGGCCGGCGGCAAGGCGCTGGCCGACCGCGTCTATGGCGCCAAGGTCGCGGACGGGACGACGTTGCTCACCCATATCCACCATCGCGAGACGCCGCTCTGGCTGATGGAGGGCAAGGCGGTGGCTGGCGTCACCTGGCAGTCGGAAGCGATGTTCCAGGAGCAGGCCGGACACCCGATCACCACCATCGCCATCCCGCCGGCGCAAAACGTCACCGCGATCTATGCTGGCGCCGAGGTCAAGGGCGCACCGCACCCGGACGCCGCCCGCGCTTGGCTTGCTTTCATCCGCTCGCCAGCGGCGCTGGCGATCTTCGCGCGCTATGGCTTCAAGCCGTATCAGCCCTGATGCGGCCAAAATAAGGAATGTCCACCATGTCCACGACCACGCTCAAACCCGGCCATCCCGCGCTTGCGACAGCGCTTGCCGATAGCGGCTGGCAGATCGCCGGGCTCGCGCTGCTCCCGGTCCGCGTCATCCAGGGGTTTATTTACTGGGGCGGCGGCTCGCGGCGCTTCATCTATGCCCCCTCCAAGCTCGACGCCTGGGGCGGGCATTCTTGGATGGCGCACAAATTCCACACCGCCATGCCGGGGGCGCTGCTCGGCCTCGACAAGGTGATCGGCTTTCTGCTCCAGCATTTTGCCTTGCTCTATGCCTCGGTCATTCTGTTTTCGGCGGCCGAGCTGATCGTTGGCCTGTTTCTCATCCTCGGGCTCTACACACGGGCGAGTGCCTTGATTTCGATGGGGTTTTCGGTAGTGCTGATGCTGATGTTCGGCTGGCAGGGCGCGACCTGCATCGATGAATGGACGATGGCCGCCGCCAACCTCGCCATGGGCGGCACGCTACTCCTTGCCGGGGGTGGCGCTTACGCGCTCGACAATCTCCGCCTTGGCCGCAACCCGGCGCTCGCCGACCGCCCGTGGTTCCGCTGGAGCGCCGGCAGCCTGCCGCTGCCGCTCGATGAGCGGCGCTTTCGTACTCTCGCCCTCGTCGTCCTCGCCTTCGTCGCCGCCTTCGACATTAGCACGTATAGTTATTATCGCGGCTCGGTGATAACGCCGTTTCATGGCGGCCCGGTGAGCCCGACCAAGCACCATGTCACGCTGACCAATGGTGCGCTCGCGGCGGATGGCAGCGTGCGGTTTCATGCCTATCTCGACGCTGGCACGCCGGAGGCGCCGTCGCATATCGTCGATGCCGCGCTGCTTGCCGCGGGCTCGGGCGAGGTGATCGCCCACTGGGACACCAAAACCCTGACGTCATTGCCGAAAACCGCGATCGTCAATGATTTCGCGTATCAGCAATTCAAGCCCGGACCGTTCGGCATCGTCGCTGGCGTCGGCGCGATGGCGACGATCACGCTGCCGCCGGCGCCGGGTGCGGCGCCGCTCACCGCGCCCGGCTATGTGTTGCGCCTGACCAGCGCCAACAACCACGTCTTCACCCTGGCGCTTCCCGCCGCGCAGTGACCGATGCATAGCTGATCCCGCCCGGTTCCCGAAAGGGGACCGGGCGCCTATATGGGGGCAAAGGCGGCGGGGCCGGCGGGAGCCAAAAAGGAAGCGTGTTCTTTTTTGAAAAAAAGAACCAAAAAACTTTTGCCTGTTGGATAGCACCTGCGGCGCTATTGGCGATGTTCGTGTGGTATGGAGTGATCTGATGACGGAGACTTCCCAACAAGTGCCGGTGACAGTGCTCACCGGCTATCTCGGCGCCGGCAAGACGACGCTGCTCAACCGCATTTTGAGTGAAAACCATGGCAAGCGCTACGCCGTCGTGGTCAATGAATTCGGCGAACTCGGCGTTGACAATGATCTCGTCGTTGATACCGACGAGGAAGTGTTCGAGATGAACAATGGCTGCATCTGCTGCACCGTGCGCGGCGATCTCATTCGTATCCTCGGCGGGCTGATGAAGCGGCGCGACAAATTCGACGGCATTTTGATCGAGACCACCGGGCTTGCCGATCCTGCGCCGGTCGCGCAGACATTTTTCGTCGATGAGGGGGTGCGCGAAAAAACCCGGCTGGATGCCATCGTCACCGTCGTCGACGCGAAGAATCTCCTGGCGCGGCTCGCCGACAGCCCCGAGGCGAGCGAGCAGATCGCGTTCGCCGATGTCATCGTCCTCAACAAGATGGATCTGGTTTCGGAGCCGGAAGCGGCGGCGCTAGAGGCGCGGATCCGCGAGATCAACCGTTTTGCGCGCATCCACCGCGCAACCCGCGCCGGCGTCGCCATCGCCGATCTTCTCGACCAGGGTGCTTTCGACCTCACCCGCGTGCTCGACCATGCCCCGAATTTCCTCGAAGACGACAGCCACAGCCATAACGAAGACGTGGCCAGCATGAGTTTCGAGGCCGAGCGGCCGATCGACCCGGAAAAATTCAACGCCTGGATCGGCGCCCTCCTCGCCGCCCAAGGTCAGGATATCCTCCGCACCAAGGGGATCCTGCACTATCCGGGCGAGAGCCGTCGCTTCGCCTTCCAAGCCGTCCACATGATGGCGGAGGGGGATTTCATCGGCCCGTGGCCGAAGGGCGCCAAGCCGGCCTCGAAACTGGTCTTCATCGGCCGCAACCTCAACCGCCCGCAGCTCCGCCGCGGCTTCCTCGCCTGTCAGGTCGATGCCGCGCCAGATGCCGCGCCATGAGTGGTGGCCTGCGGCAGGCCGACCGGCTCCTCGAAGAGCGCGGGATCAGCGAGGATTTCGGCGCCTTCGTCACCGAAGCCGCCTGGACGCGAGACGGCCTGGTTAGTGCTTGCGCGCTCGGTGACGGCACGCTCGCGCTCGCTGATAGGGGCGGCTTTCGGCGGGTTGCGGCCCATGATGGCGCGGCCCTTGCGCTCTGCGCCGACGGCGGGCCGGCGGGATTTCTCTCCGGCGGCGATGACGGGCGCTTTCTCGCGGTCTCGGCCGCGGGCGAGATCACCGAGATCGCCCGGTTCGGGATGAAATGGGTCGAGCACGTCGCAAGCCATGCCAGCGGCCATCGCGCCGCTGCGATCGGCAAAAAGCTCCATCTCTTCGATCAGGCGGGGCGGACACAAAAACAGCTCGACCATCCGTCCGCGATCACCGGGCTCGCGTTTGACGCCAAGGGCAAACGTGTTGCTGCGGCGCATTACAACGGCGTCAGTCTTTGGTTCGTTGCCTCGAAATCGGACAATCCGCGCCGACTGGAATGGAAGGGAAGCCACACCGCGCTCGCCTGGTCGCCGGATAATGATGTGGTGGTGACGGCGATGCAGGAAAACGCGCTGCATGGCTGGCGGCTCTCGAGTGGCGAGCATATGCGCATGAGCGGCTATCCGGCGAAGACGCAATCGCTTTCCTTTAGCCGCAGCGGCAAATTTCTCGCGACCAGCGGCGCCGAGACGGTGGTGCTGTGGCCGTTTTCCGGCGGTGGGCCGATGGGAAAACCACCGCTCGAACTCGCCGGCGGCGATGGCGTGCTCTGCACGCGCGTCGCGTGCCACCCCGTCCACGACACGGTTGCCGCCGGGTTCGCCGATGGTCTGGTCGTGCTTGCCGATATCGCCTCCGAGCGCATTCTGCCGGTTGCCGCACCCGGGCGCGGTGCGATTTCGGCACTTGCCTGGAGTGCCGATGGCGCCAATCTCGTTTTCGGCACGGAAACGGGCTTTGTCGCCCGTGTCGATTTTTCGAAGCGTTAGGGAAATTTCGCCGTCGCGCTCGGCGCTTACGGGTGATCCCACCGTGCCAAATCCTTGGCGAGAGTTGACTCGCTCCCTATCCTTCGATATCGAAGAAAAATAGCAGGAGCGGCACCATGATCGATCTTCGCCCGTTTGCCGGCCTCGGTCGGTTTCGCAATGAGTGGCTGAATGCCCGCCATCATTTCAGTTTCGGCGAGTATCACGACCCGCAGCGGATGGGGTTCGGCCCGCTCAGGGTGTGGAATGACGACGAGATCGCGCCCGCGCGTGGCTTCGACCCGCACCCGCATCGCGAAATGGAAATCATCACCTATGTCCGCGATGGCGCGATCACCCATCGCGACAGTCTCGGCAACGAGGGGCGCACCGAGGCCGGCGATGTTCAGGTGATGCATGCCGGCACCGGCATCGTTCATGCCGAATATAATCTCGAAGCGGTGCCGACGCGGCTTTTCCAGATTTGGGTTGCGCCCAATCAGCGCGGCGTTGCGCCCGGCTGGGGGACGCGGCAATTCCCGCGCGAGGGCGGCGGTTTGCAGGTGCTGGCGAGCGGCCGGGCAGCGCATGACGGGCTCGGAGCCTTGCCGCTCTATGCCGACGCTGCGGTGCTCGCCGGCAGGCTCGCGGCCGGCGAGAGCGTAAGCTGCCGCCTGCCGCAAGGCGGCGGCGCCTATATCGTTGCGGCCAGCGGCACGATCACGGTCAATGGCGAGCGGCTCGGCCCGCGCGATGGCGCGGCGATCGCGGGCGAGAGCGAGATCACCCTGGCGTCTGACGACGGGGCGGAAATCGTGCTCGTCGAACTCGGCCAGTAAAGCCGGTGACCGCGCCAAGGTGACAGGCGGGGGCGCCTGCGGTAATGGGTTTTGCTTCGATCATAGCCAACCCAGAGAGCCAGGGGCCTTCCGGTCACGATGCCCAGCAGCAACGACATTCGCGCCGCCTTTCTCGATTTTTTTGCCCGCAACGGCCACCAAGTGGTGGAAAGCTCGCCGCTCGTGCCGCGCAACGACCCGAGTCTGCTGTTCACCAACAGCGGCATGGTGCAGTTCAAGAACGTTTTTACTGGTCAGGAAACCCGCCCCTATCGCCGCGCGACCACGGCGCAGAAATGCGTCCGCGCCGGCGGCAAGCATAACGATCTCGACAATGTCGGCTATACCGCCCGCCATCACACGTTTTTCGAGATGCTGGGCAATTTCAGCTTCGGCGATTATTTCAAGGATGTCGCGATCGAGCTGGCCTGGACGCTGATCACCCGCGATTTCGCGCTGCCGCCCGAGCGCCTCCTGGTCACCGTCTATTCCGAGGATGATGACGCGGCAATGCTCTGGCGCAAGATCGCGGGGTTGCCCGAACATCGCATCATCCGCATCCCGACCAGCGATAATTTCTGGCGCATGGGCGATACCGGCCCCTGCGGTCCGTGCTCGGAAATTTTCTATGACCATGGCGATAGCGTCCCCGGCGGCCCACCCGGAAGCGCGGACGCCGATGGCGACCGCTTCATCGAGATCTGGAACCTCGTTTTCATGCAGTTCGAGGAGGATCCGCCCGGCGAACGCCGGCCGCTGCCGCGTCCCTCGATCGATACCGGCATGGGGCTCGAGCGGTTTGCGGCGATCCTCCAGGGTAAGCACGACAATTACGACACCGACACGCTTCGCGCCCTCATCCTCGCCAGCGCCGAAGCCTCCGGCCAGGCACCGGACGGGCCGCATAAAGTGAGCCACCGCGTCATCGCCGACCATTTGCGGAGTTCCGCTTTCCTGATCGCCGATGGCGTGCTGCCCTCAAACGAGGGACGCGGCTATGTGCTGCGCCGGATCATGCGCCGCGCCATGCGCCACGCCCACCAGATGGGCGTCGATCGGCCCTTGCTGTGCCGGCTCGTGCCGGCGCTTTTACGCCAGATGGGTCTTGCTTACCCCGAACTTGGCCGTGCCGAGGTGCTGATCGAGGAGACGCTGGCGCTGGAGGAGACGCGGTTTGCCGCGATGCTGGAGCGCGGGCTGCATCTTCTCGCCGAGGCGGTCGCGGATCTGCCGGCAGGGGCGGCGCTGCCCGGTGAGGTCGCCTTTCGGCTTTATGACACGTATGGGTTTCCGGTCGATCTCACCGCGGACGCGCTGCGCGAGCAGGGCCGCAGCGTTGATCTCGCCGGCTTCGAGGCGGCGATGGCAAGCCAGCGCGCCCGCGCCCGCGCCGCCTGGGCGGGGTCGGGGGAGGCGGCGACCGAGCGCGTTTGGTTCGAACTTCGCGAAAAGACCGGCGCCAGCGAATTTCTCGGCTATGCGACCGAGGCCGCCGATGCGACCATCCTTGCTCTGGTCGCGGACGGCGCGCCGGTTGCCGAGGCCAAGCCGGGGGCAGAGGTCGCGGTCATCCTCAACCAGACACCGTTTTATGGCGAAAGCGGCGGCCAGGTCGGCGATACTGGGGAAATCACCGGCGCCGAAGGCTTGCGCATCCTCGTCACCGACACGCAAAAGAAGCTCGGCGATCTTTTCGTCCATCTCGGCCGGATCGAGGCCGGCACCGCCCGCGTCGGCGCCGCCGTCCATGCCGAGATCGACCATGACCGGCGCCGCGCGATCCGCGCCGCCCATTCCGCGACCCATCTTCTGCACGAGGCGCTGCGGCGTCGGCTCGGCAGCCATGTGACGCAAAAAGGCAGCCTCAATGCGCCCGATCGGCTGCGTTTCGACATCAGCCACCCGCGTCCGCTGAGCGCCGAGGATCTCGCTTTGGTGGAAGCGGAGGTCAATGCCCGGATCCGCGAAAACAGCGCCGTCACCACCCGGCTGATGACGCCGGCGGCGGCGGTCGAACTCGGCGCGATGGCCTTGTTCGGCGAAAAATACGGCGATGAGGTGCGGGTCGTGATGATGGGCGCGCCAGACGGCAACAAGCCGGCCTGGTCGATCGAGCTTTGCGGCGGCACCCATGTCGGGCGCACTGGCGATATCGGTCTTTTCCGCATCGAAGCGGAAAGCGCGGTTGGCGCCGGGGTTCGCCGCATCGAGGCGGCGACCGGGGCTGGTGCGCTGGCGCTGGTTGCCGAGACTGATCGCCGCCTCGCTGCGGCGGCGGCGGCTTTGCGCACCCATCCCGCCGATGTGCCGGCGCGCGTTCAGGCCCTGCTCGAAGACCGCCGGCGGCTCGAGGGTGAAATCAGCTCCTTGCAGCGCAAGCTCGCGACCGGCAGCACGGAGGCGGCGATCGAGGAGGTCGGCGGGGTGAAACTCGCCGCCCGCAATCTCGGCGAAGTCGCGGCGCGCGAACTCAAAAGCCTCGCCGATGCCATCCAAAAGCAGCTCGGCAGCGGCGTCGTCGCTTTGGTTTCCACCGCTGACGGCAAGGCGAGCATCGTCGTTGGCGTCTCGCCCGATCTGACCGCGCGGTTCAACGCCGTCGATCTCGTGCGCGCGGCGAGCGAGGCGGTCGGCGGCAAGGGCGGCGGTGGCCGCCCCGATCTCGCCCAAGCGGGCGGG
Organism: Acidibrevibacterium sp.; assembly: GCF_049965395.1. Lineage (NCBI taxonomy): Bacteria > Pseudomonadati > Pseudomonadota > Alphaproteobacteria > Acetobacterales > Acetobacteraceae > Acidibrevibacterium > Acidibrevibacterium sp. The sequence goes on along the minus strand of NZ_JBMFWJ010000008.1, from coordinate 46,350 downwards.
CCGGATGCGTCGCGGGCGGAGGCGGCCTTGGCCGCGATCCGCACGCGTCTTGCGGCGTGAGCGGCGCCGCCGCGCCGAGGCTGGGGCGGCTTCTGCAGCGCTGCGGGCGCGGCCTTCTCGATCTCCTGCTGCCGCCGCTTTGTCTTGCCTGTGACCGGCCGGTTGCGGCGCCAGGGCAGTTCTGCGCCACCTGCTTTCAAGGCGTTACCTTCATCACCGCGCCGTTTTGTGTCCGCTGCGGCGCGCCTTTCGTTTATGCCGCACTCGCCGGTGGTGACGGGCTATGCGCCCATTGCCGCCAGCAATCGCCGGTTTTTTCGCGCGCCCGGGCAGCCTTTCGCTATGACGCGATGGCGCGGCGCTTGATCCTACCGTTCAAGCATGGCGACCGCACCGACCTCGCTTTGCCGCTCGCCCGCTTCATGGCCCGCGCCGGCGCGGCGCTGCTCGAAGAGGCCGATCTTCTGGTGCCGGTGCCGCTGCATCGGACGCGCTTGCTTGTCCGGCGTTACAACCAGGCGGCGCTGCTTGCCGGGGCGCTGGCGCGGCTTTCTGGGCGGAAAATGCTCCCCGATGTGCTTCGCCGCGTGCGGGCAACGCCGATGCTGGGGGATCTCTCGGCGCGCGCGCGGGCGGAGACCATGGCCGGCGCGATCGCGGTTCGGCCCGGCCGCGCGGCGGCGATCGCTGGGCGGCGCATTCTTCTGATCGATGACGTGCTGACCACCGGCGCCACCAGCAATGCCTGCGCCCGCGCCCTGCTCGCCGCCGGCGCGCTCGCCGTCGATGTCTTGGCGCTCGCCCGTGTCGCCGATCCACGGTTTCAGTGATGCCGGCACGCGACCTCGGCGCCTCTTTTGCGCCCCCGAACCGGTCCTACCCCTTGCCAGCGTCACCAGGAAAGAACATTTCTTTCGGAGACACGGAGATCGGCATGCCGAAGATCGAGATCTATACCCAGGCTTTCTGTCCCTATTGCGCGCGCGCGGTGCGGCTTTTGACGCAGAAGGGGGTCGCGTTCGAGGAGATCGATGCGCCCGCCGGCTCGGCGGCGCGGGCCGAGGCGATGCGGCGCTCGGGCGGGCAGAGAACGGTGCCGCAGATTTTCATCGACGGCCAGGCGATCGGCGGCTGTGATGATCTCTATGCGTTGGACGAAGCCGGCAAGCTCGATCGGTTGCTGCACAAAGCCGCCTGATCGAGACGACGACGGTATGCGGCCGGCACGATGATCCACTACCAGCTCCGCTGCTCGTCTGAGCACGCTTTCGACGGATGGTTCAAGAGCAGCGCCGCCTTCGAGCAGCAGGCGGCGAAGGGTCTGCTTTCCTGCCCGCACTGCGGCGATCGCGGCGTCACCCGGGCGCTGATGGCGCCGGCGCTGGCACGGCGGGACGCGGCCGCACCCGCCACTGCCGCCATGGCGCCGCCGAAAGCCGTCGCGGGCCCCCACCTCCCTGATCAGGTGCGCGCGGTCTTGCAACGGCTGCGCACCGAGATCGAGAAACACTGCGACTATGTCGGCGCCGACTTTGCCGCGGAGGCGCGGCGTATCCATGCTGGCGAAAGCGCTGTCCGCCCGATTTATGGCGAAGCCAGCCGCGAGCAGGCCGAGCAACTCGCCGAGGAGGGCATCGAAGTCGCGCGCATTCCTTGGGTACCGCGCGCCGACGGCTGATTTTGCGCTGCAGCACGGTTTCGCGCGAGGCGGATCCATGGTAACGAGCGCGGCCTATTCGGTTTTTCCTGCTCTCGGAGTGTCGCCATGCGTCTCGATGCCATCGCCATTGGCCAAAACCCGCCGGATGACGTCAATGTCGTGATCGAGGTCGGGGTTGGCGGCGAGCCGATCAAATATGAAATGGACAAGGCGGCCGGCACGCTGGTGGTCGATCGGTTTTTGTACACGCCGATGCGGTATCCCGGCAATTACGGCTTCGTGCCCCATACTTTGTGCGAAGATGGCGATCCGATCGATGTGTTGATCGCCAATACCCGCCCGATCGTTCCCGGCGCGGTGATCAATGTGCGCCCGATCGGCGTTTTGCGCATGGAGGACAATGCCGGCCTCGATGAAAAAATCCTCGCCGTGCCATCGCCCCACCTCACCAAGCGCTATGCCCATGTGAAAAACTACACCGACCTTCCCGAGATCACGCTCGAGCAGATTCAGCATTTCTTTCAGCACTATAAGGATCTCGAGCCGGGCAAGTGGGTAAAGCTCTCGGGCTGGGGCGACGCCGCGGAGGCGCGGGATTTGATCCGCGCCGCGATCGCGCGCGAGCAGCAGGCCAAAGCCGGGCGCTAGCGGTCTCTCGCAAGCGGGGTGGGCGACAAACGCCGCCGAAGATGGCAAGATGACTTGGATCACATCGTCCGTCATGGTTTTCCGCCCGCATGCACCAGCTTTTGTTCCTGCGCCACGCCAAAGCGGCCGCCGCCGGCCCGGGTATTCCCGATGACGCGCGACCGCTGACGGCGCGCGGGCGCGGCGATGCCAGCGCGATCGGCGCGGCGATGCGCGCGCGCGGCCTGCTCCCCGATCTCGTGCTGGTCTCGAGCGCTCGGCGCGCGATCGAGACGCTGGCCGCGCTTGAGCCTTGGGAAGAGACGCCGCTGGTCGAGACGATGGCGCAACTTTATCTCGCGAGCGCCGAGCAGATCTTAGGGATTCTGGCGGAGGTTGCGGAAACCGTCCGCAGCGTGCTGGTGATCGGCCATAACCCCGGTTTGCATGATTGCGCGCTGCGGCTTGCCGATCATCGCGATGATGGCGAAAGGCGCGAGATCGTGACGCGGCTGGCAGCAGGGTTGCCGACCGGAACCCTGCTCGAATTTGCGTATGGCGGCCCGTGGGCGGCGCTCGGCGTCGGGCCGGCGCGGCTGCTCCGCTTCCTCTCGCCGCGTGATCTCACCGCGGCCGAGGGATGATCGCCGGCGAGCCCGCGCGGCAGCCGCGCCGTCGGCAACCGGACGCCGCCACCGCGGCGCGGCTCGACCTCCTTCTTCCTCCCGATGCCGTGCGCCGGCTGCGCCGCGCGCCGGGGTTTCGGGCGCTCGGGTTGCATGGCGGGCGCGCCTCGGCGCGTTTCGTCGAACTTTGGGGTCTCAACGCTGCGGGAGAGGCGATGGTGCTGCGGCCGGGCGCTCTATCCTGCGGCGAGGGGGTCGTTTTCGGCGGCATGATCGGCCGGCGGCGGCGCTATGTCAGTCGCAATGTGCCCGGGGTTGCGCTCGAGATCACCGCCGGGGCCTTCGTTGCCGGCGGGACGGGACGCTTTTTTTGTCTGACGCTGGCCGGGCCGGCGCTCGCGGTCGCGGCGGCGGCGCGGGCGCTTGCCGAGGATCTGCCGCTCGCGCTACTCCCCGCACCGCTCCCCGCTCTCGCCGCCCATCGCGCCCTTGGCGTTGCTTTGCCGCCCCCTCCCGATCCCATCACCGGCCTTGACGCGGCAACCCCCCTTGCGCTCGCCGCCCGCCAGATTCTGGCGGCGCGCGGGGCGAATTTGCGCGCCCATCTCGCCGCCCTGGCGCGGGCGCCAGGGCCGGCCAGCGCCGCGCACGACCCCGAGCCGGTGCATCAAACCCGCGTCGCCCTTCGCCGGCTGCGCGCCGCGATCGCCGTGTTCGCACCGCTGTGCGCGCCGCTGCTCGTTGAACTTCGTCAAAGCCTACGCGATTTCAGCCATAGTCTCACCCCGGCGCGGGAATGGGATGTGTTCATGGCAGGGATCGGGCGCGATCTTGCCCTCGCCTTTCCCGATGATCCGGCGCCGTCGCAGCTTTTGCCGCTGGCGATTCGGCGCTGGCACGAGGCCTATGCGGCGCTCGGCGCCTGGCGGGCGGGGGAGGGCGGGCGCCGGCTCGACGTCATGCTTGCGATCCTGCCGCTGCTTGTCATGCCTCCCAACGACGTCGCTGCGGGGCGCGATGCCACGGATAGCGACACGATTGCGCTCTCTTTTGGCGAATTTGCTCGCGAGAGGCTCGAACGGCGGGCGCGAAAACTCCGCCGGGTGACGACGCTGGCCGAGCTCGGGCCGGACCAGCGCCATCGCTTGCGGCTGGATGCCAAGCGGCTCCGCTATCTCGGCGAGATTTTCGCGCCCTGCTTTCCGCCGCGGCGCATGGCGCGCTTTCTCCGCCGCCTCGCGGCGCTGCAAGAGTGGCTGGGTACGATCAACGACGCCACCACCACCACGCGCCTGGTGCGCGGCCTCACGCCCGATCATGCCCGCGCTGACGATTTGGCCGTGGCGCAAGGCATGGCGCTCGGTCTCGCCGCCGCCGGCGTGCCGCGCGCGCTCCGCAAAGCGGAGCGGGCACGCGAGCGTTTACAGGCGCTTAAACCATTCTGGCAATAATCACGCGATTTTGCTGCGTCTGCGAAGGTTGCTTTGCCGGCGATTTCACTCTTATCTACGCCGCAGCACCGGCCCGATAGCCGACACGCCAACAAACGCGCGGTGCGCGCCGCCACAGGGGACACACGCATGAGCAACGCCACCAAGAGCTCCGCCGTCATCACCATTCCCGGGCATAATCAGAGCGCGGAATTGCCCATGCTGGCGGGCACGATTGGGCCGGAGGTGCTGGACATCCGCAAGCTTTACAACGAACTCGGGGTCTTCACTTTCGATCCCGGCTATGGCGGCACGGCGTCTTGCGAAAGCAAGATCACCTATATCGACGGCGATGAGGGAGTCTTGCTTTATCGTGGCTATCCGATCGAGCAATTGGCCGAGCATTCGACCTTTCTCGAGGTGGCGTATCTCCTCCTCAATGGCGAGTTGCCCAATGACGCCGAATTCGCCGAGTTTGAGCGCGGCGTCACCCGCCATACCATGCTGCATGAGCAGTTGCGCAGCTTCTTCAACGGCTTCCGCCGTGATGCGCATCCCATGGCGGTGTTGTGCGGGGTGGTTGGCGCTTTGTCGGCATTTTATCACGACAGTCTCGACATCAATAATCCCGAGCATCGCCGCATCAGCGCCTTCCGCCTGATCGCCAAGGTGCCGACGATCGCCGCCTGGGCCTATAAATACTCGATCGGCCAGCCCTTCATGTATCCGCGCAACGATCTCTCGTTCGCCGAGAATTTTCTCTACATGATGAACGCGGTGCCGGCCGAGCCGTTCAAGGTCAATCCGATCCTCTCGCGCGCGATGGACCGAATTCTGATCCTGCACGCCGATCACGAGCAGAACGCCTCGACCAGCACCGTGCGCCTTGCCGGTTCGACCGGCGCCAATCCGTTCGCTTGCATCGCCGCCGGCATCGCCAGCCTCTGGGGCCCGGCGCATGGCGGCGCCAACGAGGCGGTTTTGAAAATGCTCGAGGAAATCGGCCATGTTGACCACATTCCCGAGTTCATCGCCCGCGTCAAAGACAAGAACAGCAATGTCCGGCTGATGGGCTTTGGCCATCGCGTCTATAAGAACTATGACCCACGCGCCAAGATTATGCAGCGCACCTGCCACGAAGTTCTCGGTGAACTCGGCATCAAGGACGACCCGCTGCTCGATCTCGCGATCGAACTCGAACGGATCGCCCTCAGCGACGAGTATTTCATCTCGAAAAAGCTTTATCCCAACGTCGATTTCTATTCCGGCATCATTCTCAAGGCGATGGGTTTTCCGACCAGCATGTTCACGGTGCTGTTCGCGGTCGCGCGCACCGTGGGCTGGATCAGCCAGTGGAAAGAGATGATCGAGGATCCCTCCCAGCGCATCGGCCGCCCGCGCCAGCTCTATACCGGCGCGCCGATGCGCGATTTCGTCCCGCGCTCGCACCGCGATTGAGTTTTTCGGCGCCCGCGGCGGCGCCCGCGCCTTACGTCATGCCTTACGCCGGCATCGCCCGCGCAAGGATCAGCGATGTGTCGATCGCCGCATCGAAGGCGCCGTAAGCGGCGCCGCGTGGCGAGAGGCGCAGGCGGCAAAAGGCTTCGGCGAGCGGGTTTTCCGTGGTGAGGAGCACGGCGGCGCTGGCGGCGAGCGCGATCTGCTCGACGAGCAGCCGCGCCTGCGCTTCTCCCGCCGGTTCGAGCGCGATCTCGGCGATCCAGGCATCGTAGAGCCTTTCGCGGCCGCGCGCCGCCTCGAGAAACTCCCGGAGTGCGGCAACGCTTGCCGCCTCGCGGGCGAGCGCGCGCAGCACGTCGAGCGCGATGACATTGCCCGAGCCCTCCCAGATCGCATTCAGTGGTGATTGGCGAAAAAGCCGCGGCATCGGCCCGCTCTCGATATAACCGCCGCCGCCCAAGCACTCCATCGCCTCGGCAACGAAGCCCGGGGCGCGTTTGCAGATCCAATATTTGGCGCACGGGAGCAGAATGCGGGCGAGCGGATCCGCCGCGTCGAGCGCCGCGGCGAGGCGGAAGGCGAGCGCTGTTGCGGCTTCGCTTTCGATCGCGAGATCGGCGAGCACCGCCGCCATCGCCGGCTGATCGAGCAGCCGCCGCTGAAAGGCGGTGCGATGGGCGGTGTGCCAGAGCGCTTGCGCCAGCGCCGCGCGCATTTGCCCGGCCGAGCCGATGGCGCAATCGAGCCGCGTGTGCTGGACCATTTGGAGGATGGTCGCGATCCCGCGGCCCTCCGCGCCGACACGTTCGGCGAGCGCGCCATGATAGTCGATTTCCGAGGACGCGTTCGCGCGATCGCCGAGCTTGTCCTTGAGGCGGATGATGCGAAATCCGGCGTTGCGCGTGCCATCGGGCAGCCAGCGCGGGACGAGAAAGCAGGTGAGGCCGTCTTTGGCATAGGCGAGCGTAAGAAACGCATCAGACATCGGCGCCGAGCAGAACCATTTATGGCCGGTGAGGCGATACCAGTTCCCGTCTGCGATTTTTTCGGCGCGGGTGGTGTTGGCGCGGACATCGGAGCCGCCCTGTTTCTCGGTCATCGCCATGCCGATCGTGACCCCGGCTTTTTCCGCGGCCGGGCGCGAGGCGGGATCGTAGCGGCCGGCGAGGACGCGCGGCACCCAAAAGGCGGCGATCGCGGGTTCGGCGCGCAAGCTGGGGATGGCGGCGTAGGTCATCGTCATCGGGCAACTGGTGCCGGGATCGACCATGCCGGTGAGGGTGAGGATGGCGGCATGAGCGACATGGCCCGCCTCCGTCCCGTCCCAGGCGAGCTTCGCGAAGCCGCTTTCGAGGCCGAGCGCCATTAACTGGTGATAAGCGGGGTGGAAGGAGACCTCATCGATGCGCTGGCCGAAGCGGTCGAAATTTTCCAAGACCGGCGGGTTGCGCTCAGCGGCGATACCCCAGGCGATGGCGTCCGCCGAGCCGGCGCGCGCGCCGAGCGCGGCGAGCCGTGCGGCGTGGCGGGCGCCGCCGGCGTTTGCCACCGCGTCCATCAAGGCGCGGTCGCTGGTGAAAAGATTGCTATTTTCGAGCGGCGGCGGCTGGTTGAAAACCTCGTGCGTGTCGAGCGCGGTGACGGGCCGGAGGGCGGTCATGGCATGGTTTCTCCCCAAAGATCGCGCGAAAAGGTAGCGAAACCAGGGCGGGCGGGGAAACGCTTTCGCGTCATCGCTTGGGTCGATGGCGCTCGCCAAGAAATTTCGTTGGCGTGCCACCCAAGGCCTTTGCCACACTGGCGCCGCAGCGACGAACGCGGCGGGGTGGCCGCGCGGCGTTTTTGACAGGGAGGTCAATGTCATGGATGGAGATCGCGCCACAGCGGCTGGCAAATGCCCGGTGATGCATGGCGGCAACACCGCTTTTCGCGACCAGGTGATGAATTGGTGGCCGAACGCCCTCAATCTCGACATCCTGCATCAGCACGACACCAAAACCAATCCCCTGGGCGCAGGGTTCAGCTATCGGGAGGCGTTGAAGACGCTCGATATCGCGGCGCTGAAACGGGATCTCCACGCGCTTTTGACCGACAGCCAGGATTGGTGGCCGGCGGATTGGGGGCATTATGGCGGGCTGATGATCCGGCTCGCCTGGCATTCGGCGGGAACCTATCGCATCGCCGACGGGCGCGGTGGCGCCGGGCACGGCAATCAGCGTTTCGCGCCGCTCAATTCCTGGCCCGACAATGTCAGCCTCGACAAAGCGCGTCGCCTTTTGTGGCCGCTCAAGAGGAAATACGGCAACGCGGTGAGTTGGGCCGATCTCATCATCCTTGCCGGCACCATCGCCTATGAATCGATGGGATTGAAGACGTTTGGCTTTGGCTTCGGGCGCGAGGATATCTGGCATCCGGAAAAAGACGTCTATTGGGGCGGCGAGAAGGAATGGCTCGCGCAAAGCACCGAGCGCTATGGAAATGATGATCGCGCCTCCTTGGATAACCCGCTCGCCGCTGTGCAAATGGGGCTGATTTACGTCAATCCCGAGGGCGTTGACGGCCATCCCGATCCGCTGCGGACCGCCCAGGATGTCCGCGTCACGTTCGAGCGCATGGCGATGAACGATGAGGAGACGGTGGCGCTCACCGCCGGCGGCCACACCGTCGGCAAGGCGCATGGCAATGGCGATGCGACGCGCCTCGGCCCGGCACCTGAAGCGGCGGATCTCGAGGAGCAGGGGCTTGGCTGGCGCAATCCGAGCGGCACCGGCGCCGGGCCGGACGCGATCACCAGCGGCATCGAGGGCGCCTGGACCACCCACCCGACGCGATGGGACAATGGCTATTTCCATCTCCTTCTCAATTACGAGTGGGAACTGAAGAAAAGCCCCGCCGGTGCTTGGCAATGGGAGCCGATCGGGATCCGCGAGGAAGACAAGCCTGTCGATGCCTTCAACCCCTCGATACGGCGCAATCCGATCATGACGGATGCCGACATGGCGTTGAAGATGGACCCGAGCTATCGCCCGATTGCAGAGCGATTCTACAAGGATCCGGCGTATTTCTCGGAAGTTTTCGCGCGCGCCTGGTTCAAGCTCACCCATCGCGACATGGGGCCGAAAGCGCGCTATTTCGGCCCCGACGTGCCGAAAGAGGATCTGATCTGGCAGGATCCGATCCCGCCCGGCCGCCGCGATTACGATATCGCCGCAGTCAAGGCGCGCATCGCGGCGAGCGGGCTTGGCCTCAGCGAACTGGTCGCAACCGCGTGGGACAGCGCGCGGACCTTCCGCGGCTCTGATCTTCGCGGCGGCGCCAATGGCGCGCGCATCCGCCTTGCGCCGCAGAAGGATTGGGTGGGGAACGAGCCGGCGCGTCTCGGCAAAGTGCTCTCGGTCTTGGCGCCGATCGCCGACGAGGCTGGCGCGAGCCTTGCCGATGTCATCGTGCTCGGCGGTAATGTCGGCATCGAGCGCGCGGCCAAGGCGGCCGGGGTCGAGATCACCGTGCCGTTCGCGCCGGGGCGCGGCGATGCCACCGAGGCGATGACGGATGCCGCGTCTTTCGCCGTGCTGGAGCCGATTCATGACGGCTACCGCAACTGGCTCAAGCAGGATTACGCGGCGCGGCCCGAGGAACTGATGCTCGAACGCACACAGCTGATGCGCCTGACTGGCCCCGAGATGACGGTTCTGGTCGGCGGCATGCGGGTGCTCGGGACCAATCACGGCGGCACGAAACACGGCGTGTTCACCGATCGGGTCGGCGTCTTGAGCCAGGATTTCTTCGTCAACCTCACCGATATGAACACGCGCTGGGTGCCGGTCGGCGAAAATCTCTACGAGATACGCGATCGCAAGTCAGGCGCGGTCAAATGGACGGCAACCCGCGTCGATCTCGCATTCGGCTCGAACGCCATTCTCCGTGCCTATGCCGAGGTTTACGCGCAGGCCGACAGCCGGGAGAAATTCGTCACCGATTTCGTCGCCGCCTGGGTGAAGGTGATGAACAGCGACCGCTTCGATCTCGCCTGAGAGGGGGCTGGCGCCGGGATTTTCGGCCTCAGCGCCACGCCTGCCACGGCGTCCGGGGTTGGGGTTGACGGGATGCCTTGCAGCCGAGCAGGGATTGCGTCATGATGTCTTTTAACTCGCTGGCGAGCGCGGAGGGGTGTTTTGCCCCGTCTGCGGGGTGCTGGCGGGTTCGGTGGCCCGTGCGGATTGTGCCCGGTCAGGCGGTTTCATGCCTGGCGAATAGCATGTCCGGTGCAGCCGGCACTGGTTTGCGCTGATCTATTGCGGTGTTCGCCGAAGTGTCGGCCGTGCCGCCTGTAACCTTGAGATTGTTTGCCCGACCGTGATTTTTCACTCTTCTCGCAATGCCGATGCCCGCAGCGCCTCCCCCGAGGCCGCGGGCGCTATGTTTGATCGGTGCGAGAGCGGTCGCCCGCGGTCTCTTTCCCGCTTTTCCCGTCGCCGGTGGAGCTTGTTTTGCGCAGCGCTCCCGGCGCCGCTCCGGAGTTTTCATTTCCATGACCAAACGCCTGCTCATCGATGCCTCCCACGCGGAAGAAACCCGCGTGGTCGTGATCGACGGTAATCGTATCGAGGATTTCGACGTCGAGACCGTCGCCCGCAAGCAAATCAAGGGCAATATCTATCTCGCCAAGGTGGTGCGGGTCGAGCCCAGCCTCCAGGCCGCTTTCGTCGAGTATGGTGGCAATCGCCACGGGTTTCTCGCGTTCAGCGAAATCCATCCCGATTATTACCAGATCCCGGTCGCCGATCGCCAAAAGCTTCTCGCCATGCAGGCCGCCGCTGCCGGCGATGACGACGATTCCGATGACGAGTTGCCGGCCGCCATGGCTGCGCCCGACCAGCTGCCGGGCGAGCAGCCGGCGGTCGAGGACCATGCGCCTTTTGCCGCCGATCCGGCCAGCGCTGGCGGCGCCGGCGAGGACGGCGCGGCAGCGTCTGTTGCGCCCTCTGACAACGACCCGACAGAGAGCGAACAAACCGAGAGTGATCGGCCCGAGCGCGAGGCGCCCGAGACCTTTGGTGGCGGCGAGGGCGACAGCGGCGAGGAGGGGCGCGAGCCGCGTCTTTTGCCCCGCTTTCTGCGCCAGTACAAAATCCAGGAGGTCATCCACCGCCGCCAGATCATGTTGGTCCAGGTGGTGAAGGAGGAGCGCGGCAGCAAAGGCGCGGCGCTTACCACCTACATCTCGCTCGCCGGCCGCTTTTGCGTGCTCATGCCGAATTCGCCGCGCGCCGGCGGAGTTTCGCGCAAGATCACTTCGCTCGCCGATCGCCGCCGCCTCAAGGAAGTGATCGCCGAACTCGGCATTCCGGACGGGATGAGCATGATCGTCCGCACCGCCGGGGCCAACCGTCCGAAACCGGAGATCAAGCGCGATTGCGAATATCTTTTGCGGCTTTGGGACGATATTCGCGAAACCACCCTCGCGTCGATCGCCCCGGCATTGATCTATGAAGACGCCTCGCTGATCAAGCGGGCGATCCGTGACGTCTATTCGCGCGACATTGACGAGGTGATCGTCGATGGCGAGGCGGGTTGGCGGAGCGCGCATGAATTGATGCGCCTTCTCATGCCGAGCCATGCCAACAAGGTGATCGCGTGGCACGATGGCGGCACGCCGCTTTTTGCGCATCACCAGATCGAATCCCAGCTCGAGGCGGTGTTCAGCCCGACCGTGCCGCTCCGCTCCGGCGGCTATCTAGTGATCAACCAGACCGAGGCGCTGGTCGCGATCGACGTCAATTCCGGCCGCGCGACGCGTGAACGCGATATCGAAGATACCGCGCTCCGCACCAATCTCGAAGCCGCCGAGGAGGCGGCGCGGCAATTGCGGCTGCGCGACCTTGCCGGGCTGATCGTCATCGATTTCATCGACATGGAGCAGCGCCGCCACAATCTCCAGGTGGAGCGGCGGCTGAAAGAGGCGCTGCAACAGGATCGCGCCCGCATCCAAGTCGGCTCGATCAGCCATTTCGGCCTTCTGGAAATGAGCCGCCAGCGGCTCCGCCCCTCGCTCACCGAAACCAGCCTCGTCACGTGCCCGCATTGCGGCGGGCTTGGCCATGTCCGCAGCACCGAAAGCGCTGCGATCCACATCCTCCGCGCGGTCGAGGAAGAAGGCGCCAAGCGTCGTGCCGCCGAAATCGCCGTGCATGCGGCGGCGCCGGTGGTGCTCTATGTCCTCAACAACAAACGAACCCTGCTTTCGGAGATCGAGACCCGGTTCGGGATGCGGGTTGCGTTTCAGATCGATGCCAGCCTGACCGGCCAGCAGATTCGCATCGAACGCATCCGCGCCCAAACCCGGACCCAGGCCGAGGGCGAAGCCAGCGCGCCGCGGCCGCTCGCACGGACGCCCGACGAGTCGGCGGCGGTAGAGACGCCGGCGGTGGCGAAGCCCGCCCTCGTCGCGCCGGATGCCGAACGCGCGGCCGCGGAAAGTGCGGCGGAGGGGAAGCTCGCCGAAGGCGAGGAGCGCAGCAAACGCCGCCGCCGCCGCCGCCGCCGGAGCGCAAGCAAGCGGCGCGAGGAGATGGCGCCCGGCAGCGAGGCCGCCGCCATGCCGGTCTTGACGGTGGACGCGGAAGAGATCGTCGAGGCGGAAGCGGTGCCGAGCGGCGAAACACCACCGGATATGGCGTTTGAGCCATTTACCCCCGAGCCATTTACCCCCGAGCC
>NZ_JBMFWJ010000008.1:0-33729 GCF_049965395.1 Acidibrevibacterium sp. | reverse complement strand
GAGCCATTTACCCCCGAGCCATTTACCCCCGAGCCGGTTGCGTCCGAACTCGCCGCCGCGCCGGACGCGCCAGCGCCGTTGATGGCCCCGTTGGCGGCCCCGTTGGCGGTCGAGACGATGGCCGACTCCACGACGGACGCTGCGGCCGGTTCAGACGTCGCCCCCGCGCCCGAAGCGGAGGCCGTGCCGGCGAGTGAGGCGGCGCCGAAGCGCCGCCCCCGCACGCCCCGCCGCACGCCCCTTACGCCGCGCCGGCGCAAGACCGCGGTCGCGGCCGATGGCGAGGCGCTCCCCGATCTCGCTCTGCCTGGCGCCCCGCAGCCGGAACTGTTGCCACTTGAGCCGCCGATGTCCGCCGCGCCCCCCGCCATGGCAGCGCCGCCGATGCCCGAGCCCATCGTGGTTAACGCCGAGCCCGGCACACCCGATATCGTCGCCGACACCCCCCCCGAGGCGCCGCGCAAGCGCGGCTGGTGGCGGCGCTGATCGTCACGGAGGGATAGCGGATCGTCGCGGCGGCGGCGGATGGCGGGACAGAGATGACAGATGACGGCGATCGTCATAAGTTGATCGCCATGTCAGCGTCACCCAATGCCGATCTTAGCCCCACCGGTCGCGCGACCCGCGCCGCCATCACCGATGCGGCAGAGCGGTTGTTTCGCACCCTCGGCTATCAGAAAACCACGGTCGCCGATATTGCCCGCGAACTTCATATGTCGCCGGCCAATGTCTATCGGTTCTTTGCGAGCAAAGCGGCGATCAATCAGGAAATCTGTGCGCGCATTCTCGCCGGCCTCGATGCCGCGGCCTGGGACGTGGCGCGCGGCCCCGGCACGCCGCCAGAGCGCGTCCGCGCGCTGTTTCGTCTCCTACAACGCGAAACCGAAGATCGGTTTTTCAGGGAGCGGCGGATGTATGACATGATCGCCGCCGCCTTGCAGGAAAACTGGCCGATCGTCGATGCGCATATCCACGAGATCGACGCCGCGTTTCGTCACATCGTCGATGAAGGACAGGCGCAGGGGGTTTTCGCCCGCCTCGACGGCGAGGATGTCGTGCGCTTTCTTCATGGCGCCTGCGCGATTTTCACCCATCCCGCGATGGTCGAGAAGTGCCTGGCGATGGACGAAAATCTCGCCGCGATCGCCGAACGCACGGCCAGTTTCTGCTTGCGCGCCTTGCGCCCGGACGGGTCGCTAGAATGATGATTGTTTTCTGACGATTATTGACAAACGTCATTTAATCAACCAGGCTCCCCGCGTTGCCCGGAGAGAGCCCATGCCCGCCCCCGTCCGCCTTCCGCCGCTCGCCATTTTGATGCTGCCCGCGCTGCTGCTTGGCGGCTGCTTCGAGCGGACGGTGGCGCGCGTTGATCATGCGCCGCGGCCGGTCGCGGTGGTTTCGGTCGCGCTCACCGCGGATACCGAGACCCGCGACTATAGCGGCATTATCGCGCCGCGCCGGGCGCCGGCGCTGGGCTTTCGCGCCGGCGGGCGCATCGCCGAGCGCCTGGCCGATGTCGGCGCGCGGGTCAAAGCGGGGGATGTGCTGGCCCGGCTCGACCCGAAAGATCTGGCGCTCGCCGTCCGCAGCGCTGCGGCCGACCTCGCCGCCGCCCGTGCGCAGGCGGCGCAGGCGTTGGCGGATGCCAGGCGGAGCGCCGAACTCCGCCGTGACGGTTGGACCGCTGCCGCCGCCGATGAGGCCAAGCAGGCCGCTTCCCGGACCGCTGCCGAACGCGTCACCGCCGCCACCGCGGCGCTGGCGCTGGCCGAGCGCCGTCTTTCGTATGGTGAGTTGCGCGCCCCGCAGGATGGGGTGATCACCGCCGTGCTGCGCGATCGCGGCAGCGTGGTCGCGGAGGGGGAGACGGTATTCGAACTCGCCGAGGCCGGGCCGCCCGAAATCGTCGTCTCGCTTCCCGAGCAGGCGCTCGCCGACGCCGATCGCCCGGGGGCGACGGTGACACTCTGGGCGCGGCCGGGCATTGCGCTCGCCGCCCGGCTGCGCGAGCTTGCACCCAGCGCCGACCCGCGGTTGCGTACCTATGCCGCGCGCTATGTCTTGGTGGATGCCCCCGCGTTCGTCGCCTATGGCATGTCGGCGACGCTCCATCTCGCGGTCCGTGGGGCTGATCGCATCGCCCTGTTGCCGGCGGCGGCGCTGATTGATCGCGGTGACGGGCCGAGCGTTTGGACGGTCAAGCCCGATGGTACGCTGGCCGCGCAAGCCGTGACACTGCGCCGCTTTGAGCAGGATCGCGTTGCTGTCTCCGGCCTTGCCGACGGCGCGATGGTGGTCGCGCTCGGGGCGCAGAAGCTCGATCCCGGGGCGCGTGTACGCATCACCGATACGCTGCCCGCGGCCGAGTGATCGCACGCGACGCGGGCGCATGAGCGGGGGCATGGCGTGAGCGGATTCAATCTCTCAGCCTGGGCGGTTCGGCATCGCGCGCTTACCGGATTTTTGATCGCGTTGATTTTTGTCGCCGGCGCCTTCTCCTATACCCGGCTCGGGCGGAACGAAGATCCGAATTTCACCCTCAAACTGCTGGTGGTGTCGGCGCGATGGCCGGGCGCGACGGCGGCGGAGACGCAAAATCTCGTCGCCGACCCGATCGAACGCAAGCTGCAGGATCTCGCCCATCTCGACAATTTTTTCACCTATGTGCAGCCCGGTCTCGTGGTGACGATGGTGCTGTTCGAGGATTCGACGCCGCCCCAAGAAGTGCCGGAACTGTTTTATCAGACACGCAAAAAACTCGACGATCTTCGTCCCAACCTGCCACCGGGCGTCCTTGGCCCGATCGTCAACGACGAATACGCGGATGTCTATGGCGCGGTGTTTGCGCTCACCGGCACCGACAACGCCGCGCTGACGCGCGAGGCCGAGCGCGTGCGTGATCGCTTTCTCAAAGTGCCGGGGGCAGAAAAAGTCACCATCCTTGGCGAAATTCCTCGCACCATCGATGTTACCTTCCGGCAAAGCCGGCTCGCCGCGCTCGGCGTTACGGTGCCCGAGATCGCGCAAGCGATCGCGCGCCAGAACCTGGTGACCCCAGCCGGATCGATCCAAACCGCAACGACCGAGGTGCCGCTCCGCGTTGCTGGCGCGCTGACCGGGCCACGCAGCCTCGCCGCGGTGCCGATCGTGGCCAATGGCGCTTTGCTTCGGCTCGCGGACATCGCCGAAATCCATCGCGGCTATCAGGATCCGCCGGCCTTTTCCATCCGCCATGACGGTGCGCCGGCGGTGGTGGTTGCGGTGTCGACGCAGCCGCGCGTCAACCGGCTAGCCTTTGGCGTCGCGCTGCGCGAGGCCGCCGCGGGCGTCCGCGCCGATCTCCCGACCGGCATCGTTTTGCAACAAATTGCCGATCAGCCGAAAGTCATCGCCGAATCGGTCGATGAATTTCTGCTCAAATTTACCGTCGCCCTCGGTGTTGTGCTTCTGGTTTCATTCTTTTCGTTGGGCTGGCGGACGGGAATCGTCGTGGCGCTGGCGGTGCCGCTCACGCTTTCCCTGGTTTTTGTCGCGATGGATCTGCTTGGGATCGAATTGCAACGGGTTTCGCTCGGCGCGCTGATCATTTCGCTCGGCCTGCTCGTCGATGACGCGATCATCGCGGTCGAAACCATGGTGGTGAAGCTGGAAGAGGGGTGGGAGCGAGAGCGCGCAGCGGGTTTTGCCTGGCAATCGACGGCATTTCCGATGCTGACCGGAACCTTGGTGACGGCCGCGGGATTTTTGCCGATCGGATTCGCGCGCTCTTCGACCGGTGAATATGCCGGCGGTATTTTCTGGGTCGTTGCGGTGGCGTTGGTGGCGAGCTGGGTGGTCGCGGTGGTTTTCACCCCCTATCTCGGGGTTCTCTTATTGCCGCAGCCGAAAAAAGCCCTGCCCCACGCGGCGATCTATCGGACGCCACTTTACCGGCGGCTGCGGCGGATGGTGACCGTCGCGGTACAATATCGCGGCGGCGTCACCCTGGCGACGGTTGCGCTGTTCGTGCTTGCGGTGGCTGGCGCCGGGCTGGTGAAGCAGCAATTTTTCCCGGCCTCCGCCCGGCCCGAATTGATCGTTGACGTCACCCTGCGCCAGGGGGCGAGCCATGCCGCGACCGAGGCTGCGGTCGGCAAAGTTGAAGATTTGCTTGCCAAGGATCGCGACGTTCTGTGGTACACGAGCTATATCGGGGGTGGCCCACCACGCTTCATTCTCTCGTACAATCCGACACTGCCCAATAACGCGGTCGCGACCATCGTGATGACGACACGCGATTTGGCGGCGCGTGAGCGGGTGCGGGCGCGGCTTCTCGCCTTTGCCGCCGGCGAGGGCGTGCCGGCGGCGCGGCTTCACGTCTCGCGCATCGAACTCGGGCCGGCGGTCGGGTTTCCGGTGCAGTTTCGCGTGATGGGCGATGATCTCGCCGGCGTACGCCATGCCGCCGATCAGGTTCTGGCGGCGCTCCGCGAAACCCCTGGCGCGCGCGACGCACAGCTCGCCTGGGGTGAGCGCGCGCCCTCGCTCCGTTTTGCGCTCGATCAAGCGCGGGTGCGCGAACTCGGCCTTGCGCCCGCCGATATCGCGGCGACACTGGATGCGCTGCTCTCTGGCCTCGTCGCGACCGAGATTCGCGATGGCACCAAGCTGATTGATGTCGTGCTACGCGCCGCCCCCGAGGAGCGGCGTGATCTCGCCCATCTCCCCGATCTCATCGTGCCGACCGCCGCTGGCGCATTGCCGCTCGCGCAGATCGCCCGGCTGGAGCCGCAAACCGAGGAGCCGATTCTCTGGCGGCGCAACCGCCAACCCACCCTCATCGTTGAGGCCGAGCTGCAGGACGGGTTGCAGGCGATCGACGTGAGTGCGGCCGCCGAGGCGCGCATCCGCGCCCTCGCGCTGCCGCCTGGGGTGCACGTCGAAACCGGCGGCGCGGTGGAAGAATCGGCCAAGGCGAACGCCGCTTTGGTCGCGGTTTTCCCGGTGATGGTCGGCGCGCTGCTCTTGCTATTGATGATCCAGTTGCAAGATCTCCGCCGCGTCCTGCTGGTTCTGGCGACGATGCCGCTTGGGTTGATCGGCGCGGTGCTGGCGCTGCTGCTCGCCGATGCGCCGTTCGGGTTCGTCGCTCTGCTCGGGGTGATTGCGCTCGGCGGGATGATCATGCGCAACACCATCATCCTCGTCGATCAGGTGCGGCAAGATCAGGCGGTGGGCTTGCCGCTCCGCGAAGCGATCATCGAAAGCACGGTGCGCCGCGCGCGGCCGGTGGTGCTGACCGCGCTGGCCGCGGCACTCGCTTTCATCCCGCTCAGCTTCAACGTCTTTTGGGGGCCGATGGCGCTCGCGATGATCGGCGGTCTGTTGGTTGCGACGGTGCTGACGCTGGTCTTCTTGCCGGCGCTCTACGCGCTCGCGTTCCGAGCCGAGAAGGCTGAGGCGGCAGCGGCGGTGCCCGTCATGGCGGCGAAGTGATCACGTTCGCGCTGACATGCTCGCGCGCGCTGAGCCTCTGTTGACCCTGGCGGGACGAGTTCCTAACCTCTATGGCGTAATGCTATCCGCATGATGGATCAGAAACCGGTCACGCCCTTCATTCCCCCCCGCTCCGGCCTGTCGCCGTCGGTCATTGATGCGCGTTCGGCCGCGATCTTGCGCGAAATCGTCGAACAATATGTCGCGACCGGCGAGCCCGTGGGGAGCCGCACCTTGTCGCGCCGCCTGCCGCTCGCCCTCTCGCCGGCGACGATCCGCAACGTCATGGCCGATCTCACCGAGCAGGGGCTGCTTTACGCGCCGCATACCTCCGCCGGCCGCCTGCCGACCGATCGCGGGCTCCGGCTCTTCGTCGACGGGTTGCTGCAATTCGGCGATCTCTCGGAGGAGGAGCAGGAGACCATCAGCGCGGCGTTGCAAGCCTCCGGGCGCAGTCTGGAGACCACGCTTGCCGAAGCCGGAAGCCTGCTTTCCGGCCTCTCCGCGGCCGCTGGCCTGGTGCTCGCGCCAAAAGCCGACGGGCCGCTCAAGCATATCGAATTCGTCCCGCTCGGCACTGGCCGCGCGCTCGTCGTGCTCGTCAATGCCGATGGCCAGGTCGAAAACCGGGTCATCGACACGCCGCCGGGCTTGCCGCCGGCGGCGCTGCAGCAAGCGAGCAATTATCTCAACGCCCGCCTCTCCGGACGCTCGATCGAGGAGGTACGGCGCGTGGTGAGCGAAGAAATCGCGGCCGATCGTACCCAACTCGATACGCTCGCGACGCAGATCGTCGCCGCCGGGCTCGCGACCTGGACGGGCGAAGGGCGTGGCGGCAGCTTGATCGTGCGTGGCCAAGCGCGGCTTCTTGCCGATGTCACCGAGATCGAGAGGCTTGCGACCATCCAGGCTTTGTTCGAGCGGCTGGAAACCCAGGAAACCATGCTCAAGCTGCTCGAGCTGGTCGAGGTCTCAGAGGGGGTGCGGATTTTCATCGGCGCCGAGAACGGGCTGTTCGATGCCTCAGGCCTCAGCATGATCGTCGCTCCGGCGCGCAACACCGCTGATCGCATCGTCGGTGCGATCGGTGTTATCGGCCCTTCGCGGATCAATTATGCTCGCATCATCCCGGTGGTGGATTATACGGCGCGCGTGATCGGCCGTTTGCTCGGCTGACCGCCAAGCCTCTCTAATTGCGCGGCAGACGCGGCTGCTCGGGGCTGTCCGGGTTTTGGGCGCGGTTGCGCAGCAGATGGTCAGCGAGAACGAGCGCCATCATCGCCTCGCCAACCGGCACCGCGCGGATGCCAACGCAGGGATCATGCCGGCCGTGGGTTGCAACCTCGACGTCGTGGCCGGTGCGGTCGACCGAGCGGCGCGGGGTGAGGATCGAACTCGTCGGCTTGACCGCGAAGCGGGCAATGATCGGCTGGCCGGTCGAAATGCCGCCGAGAATGCCGCCGGCGTGATTGCTCGCGAATAAAACCGTGCCGTCCTGCATGCGCATCTCGTCGGCGTTGTCCTCGCCGCGCAAGCGGGCGGCGGCGAAGCCGTCGCCGATTTCCACGCCCTTGACGGCGTTGATCCCCATCAGCGCGCTCGCGAGATCGGCATCGAGTTTGCCATAAAGCGGCGCGCCCAATCCCGGCGGCACACCCTCGGCGACGATCTCGACCACCGCGCCGACCGAGGAGCCAGATTTGCGAATCTCGGCAAGATAGCTCTCCCAAACGCCGACGCACACCGGATCGGGGCAGAAAAACGGATTACGCGCGACCTCCGCCCAGTCCCAATTGCCGCGCTCGACCAGCTTGTCGCCGATCTGGACGAGGGCGCCACGGATGGTCACCCCCGTCCCGAGCACCTTGCGCGCAATCGCGCCAGCAGCGACTCGCATCGCCGTCTCGCGCGCCGAAGATCGCCCGCCGCCGCGCGGGTCGCGGATGCCGTATTTGAGTTCGTAGGTGAGATCGGCGTGGCCTGGGCGAAAGCGCGCGGCAATCGCCTCATAATCCTTGGACCGGGCATCGGTGTTTTCGATCTCGAGCGCGATCGGCGTGCCGGTGGTTTGCCCCTCGAAGACGCCAGAGAGGATGCGCACCCGATCGGCTTCCTGGCGCTGGGTCGTAAAACGCGACTGGCCGGGCCGGCGTCGGTCGAGGAAAGGCTGGATATCGGCCTCCGAGAGCGCGATTCGCGGCGGACAGCCATCGACGACACAGCCGATCGCCGGGCCGTGACTCTCGCCCCAAGTGGTGACGCGCAAGAGATGGCCGAAACTGTTATGGGACATGAGGTGGCCATACGATCAGGGGAAGCCCAGGAAGACTCTTCTTTTCTGAAGAAAAAGAAGCAAAAAGACTTTTGTCCGTTGGACAGTGCCTTCGGCACTGCCCGCGCCGAGGAAACGGGATAAAAGTTTTTTGGTTCTTTTTTTCAAAAAAGAACAAATTTCTTTTTCTAGTCCGTGACGGCGGCGATATCGGGCGCCGCCGGGTTCTTCATGCCGACGATGTGATAGCCAGAATCGACGTGATGGACCTCACCCGTGACGCCGGAAGCGAGGTCAGAGAGAAGATAAAGCCCAGCGCCGCCAACATCCTCGATGGTGGTGTTGCGCTCGAGCGGCGAATTGAGTTGATTCCAGCGCAGAATATAGCGGAAATCGCCAATGCCGTTGGCGGCCAGCGTTTTGATCGGGCCGGCGCTAATCGCATTCACCCGAATGCCGGCGCCACCGAGATCGGCGGCGAGATAACGCACCGATGCCTCGAGCGCGGCTTTGGCGACCCCCATGACATTGTAATGCGGGATCACCTTCTCAGCACCGAGATAGGAAAGGGTGAGCAGCGCCCCGCCCGGCCCCATCATCGGCACCGCGCGCCGCGACACGGCGACGAAGCTATAGCAGGAAATATCGAGGGCCTGCAGGAAGGCCTCGCGCGGCGTGTCGAGATAGCGTCCGCGGAGATAGGATTTATCGGCCCAGCCAATGGCATGGACGAGGAAATCGAGCCGATCCCAGCGCCTGGCGAGGGCGGCGAAGGCGGCATCGATGCTGTTTTCTTCGCCGACATCGCACGGGAAGACGAGATCGGAGCCGATGCCGGCGGCGAGCGGCCGAACGCGGCGCTCCAACGCTTCGCCTTGGTAGGTGAAAGCGAGCGCCGCGCCTTGGGCGGCGCAGGCATGCGCAATCCCCCAGGCGAGCGAGCGGTCATTGGCGACCCCCATGATCAGGCCGCGCTTGCCGGCGAGCAAGGTTCCGGCGGCGGGCGTCTCGGCAAGCGGGACGGGAGCGGAAAGGGTCGTTTCATTGGAATGGGACATCGAGGATCTATCCCTTCTCGGTTGAGTGCCTGACCCTCTCTCGTGACACAGCCGGGCGCTGTTGGGCAAGAGCCATGGCGCAAACGCGCCCGGGTCAGGGCTCGCGGCCGCGCGCGGAAATTCCCTCAGGCGATGGCGAGCCGCGCCTCCAGCACGTCGTCTTCGCCGGGCAAGCGATGGAGGGAAAAGCCGAGATGGCGGACGAAAGCGAGCATCGGCGCGTTATCGGCGAGGATCTGGCCGACGATCTCGGTCATGCCCTGCCCGCGTGCCCAGCCGATGAGGCAGTGCATGAGCCGCGTTGCGAGCCCCTTTCCCTTCATGTCCGGCTGCACGATGATCGCAAATTCGCTGCTCCCTTCATCGAGTTCGCGCACCAAGCGGGCAACCCCGACGGTCTCGCCGGTGCCCTCGCGGACGGCGATGAAGGCGATTTCGCGTTGATAATCGACTTGCGTCATGCGCGCCATTTGCTCGGCTGAGAGTGTGCGCATGGGCGAGAAGAAACGATAGCGGATGTCTTCCGGGGCAAGGCGCTCAAAGAACGCGGCATGCGCCTCGGCATCCTCGGGGCGGATCGGGCGGATCAGCAGCCTCTCCCCGCTGCCGGTCCAAATTTCCTCGAGTTCGGCAGGATAAGGCGCGATGGCCAATTGCGCGCGGCTTCCCTGAGGGCGCAGCGTGAGCCCGGCATCACCGACCAGAAGCCCCTCGCCATCGACGAATAGCGGATCGATGCGCAATGTCGCGATTTCGGGAAAATCGATCACCAATTGCGAGATCCGCACCAGGGTCTCGGCGATGGCGTCGCGGTTCGCCGGCGGAAATTCCCGAAACGCGCCGAGTAAGGGCGCAAAGCGCGAGCGCGCGATCAGCGCCTGCGCGAGCGGCAGGTTGAGCGGCGGCAGATCGACGGCGCTTTCGCCGAGAATGGCGCCGGCGCTGCCGCCGAGTCCGAAGCCGAGCACCGGGCCGAACACCGCGTCGTCACCGAGAGTGATCGCCAACTCGCGGGCGCGGCGGATCTGGCGCTGGACGAGAAACCCGTGCGTCGGCGCCTGCCCGGCGGCCATCCGCGCCGCGGCGCGGGTGACGGCGGCGGCGTCGGGGAGATCGAGAACGACGCTCGGCGCGCCGCGCTTCTCGGTGCGCCGCAGCTTGAGCGCGATCGGAAAGCCGAGCATCGTCGCCGCGGCCCCGGCGTCCTCGGGGCTTGCTGCCGCCCGCGTCGGCACCACCGGCACGCCGTAGGCGGAAAGCACCGCCATCGCCTCATCCTGCAGCAGCGCGAGACGCTCGGCCCGGCGCGCCGCGGCGAAAACCCGCGTCACCGCCACCCGGTCAGGAAGCAGGTGCAGCACCGTGCTCGGCGGCAATTCGCGCGCGGCGAGCCGGTTGCGGCGATGCTGGAGAAGATGATGAAACCCATGCACCGCCTGCTCTGGGGTCGCGAAGACCGGCAATCCGGCATCGGCGAGGCGCAAGCGTAGCGGCGCGGCAGTGGTTTCTCCCATCGCCGCGACGAGGAGCGGGCGTTTGATGGCGCGCGCGCTGGCGGCGATCGCGCTGGCCCAGGCTTCGTCGTCGGCAGCGCTTGGGCGCAGCGGTGGCGGGGCGAGAATGGCGAGGATACCGCCAATGTCTGGGTCGCGGGCAAGGGTTTCGATCGCCGCCGCGCACCGCGCCGGCGAGTCGAGCCCGAGATAAAGCGGCTCGAGGGCGCCGCCTTGACCGGCGAGTTCAGGCGGCAGCGGCCGCGCCAGCGCCGTCCGGATCGCCGATGGCAGCGGATGGAGCGGAACACCGAGGCGGAGCGCTTCATCCGCTGCCATTTCGCCGGGGGCAATGGCGGTGGTGACGATCGCGAGCGGCTCGCGGGTGAGAGGATTGGCGCGGCTCAGGGTTTCGGCGGCGGCGAGCAGATCCTCAAAATGGTTGACGACGAGCAGCCCGGCGCGCCGGCCGGCGGCGGCGAAAGCGGCCTCGGCCGCGGGTCCGATGCGGGTTTCGTCTTCGCTATCGCGCAGCAGGCCACCGGCACAAAGCGCCACCACCGGGCGCAGGCGGGCGGCGGCGCGGGCGGCGGAGATGAAGGCGCGCGGGTTTTTGAGCCGGCGGATATCGAGCAAAATGGCGCCGGTCGCGGGATCGCGCGCGAGCCAATCGAGCGTCAGGCCGAAGCCGATATCGGCGTTGCCGCCGATGCCGACGATGTGAGAAAAGCCCACCCCGTTCGGCCCCGCCCAATCAAGCACGGCGCGGCAGAGCGCGGCCGATTGTGAGACCAGCGCGGTGCGCCCCGCCGGCACCGGGAGATGGCCGAGCGTTGCATTCAGCCCGTGCGCGGGAACAGCGAGCCCGAAAGAGCCCGGCCCGAGCACCCTGACGCCGCTCGCGCGTGCCGCATCGCGCAGCCCCGGCATCATCGCGGTGGCGATCGCGGCAAAACAGCCGCGCGCCGCGAGCCCGGCCAGCACCGCGCGCGGATCGTCGAGTGGCGCCGCGAGAATCGCGACGTCGAGCGGCGCGACATCCGGGCGCGCCGCGCCGCCTTGCGGCGATGTGGCGAGATCGCCGGCATCGAGCGTCGCGATGGCGCCGGCGAAGCCGCCGTCGCGGAGATTGGCAAGCACGATCGCCCCCTCCGCGGTCTCGGCACCGAACACGGCGACGCTATCGGGACGGAACAGCCGCTCCGGATGGAAGCGATGGCGGGAAGCGCTTGGCAGCCATGGCATAACGGCACCTTATAGCATGTTGCGCCGCAATAAAGGATAGCACAGCCGGCGGAAATCTGTCGTGCGAGCAGGCACGGCCATGGCGGCCGATTTTTTCTCGCGCCAGGCATTTTTTTCTTGCCGTGGCGCGGGGCAGAGTCTTATCTAGGCGACGGAGAGGCGCGCCAAACCGTAAGCGTGCGCTTGTGCCTCGTTCCAGGCCATGAGGCCTTGGGGCGATTGTGTCAACTTTCTGTCAGGGATCACATGAACCCGCGATCTAGTAGCCAGCCCTCGGAGAGCCATAGTTGGCGCTTAGCGCCTGCTTCGCCGCCGTCGGGTTGGGTCGCCGCCCGGGATCCGCATGTGACCGTTAAGGCGCCAGCGATTCGCTGCTGACCCTAACGGCCAAGCCTCCCGGGCTCGAGTTATCACTTGAGCAAGAGGAGGCTGTGATGGCCGTCTTTACCTTTCCTCGTCAGATCCGCGTGCCTGGCCGTCGCCCGGCCGTAACACGTCGTTTGGTTTCCGACGCGGCGCCCGCGGGGCAGGTCGCGCGCCCGGTGCTCGACCTTCGTTGGCGGCACGATGACGAAGGCCGCTTGCGTGCGCACTGGGGTCTCGCCGCGACGCGCGCGCGGGTGTCGTTGCTTGGTTGAATCGCCACGAGCGCCGGCCGCCGGCGCTCGCCGCACTCGTTCCCCTCAGCCAGGCGTCGCCTTGGCACAGAACGGATCTGATAGCATGACCCATATCGACAAGCTCGACACCCTGACCAAAGAGGCGGTGCTCGATTCCGCCCATCTCGGCGACATCACCGGCGCCCTCGGCACCATCCGGCGCGACGATGACGGCCCCCGGCGCAATCTCGTCGCGCGTCTCGCGACTTTGCTTGCGGTCGTCGGCCCCGGCCTCATCGTCATGGTCGGCGACAACGACGCCGGCGCCTTCGCGACCTACACCCAGGCTGGCCAGACCTATGGCAGCACGCTGCTCTGGACGATGATCCTGCTCATCCCGGTCCTCTATGTCTGCCAGGAGATGGTGGCGCGGCTCGGCGCGGTGACCGGCGTTGGCCATGCGCGGCTGATTTTCGAGCGTTTCGGCCGGTTCTGGGGCGCGTTCAGCGTCATCGATCTCTTTGCCCTCAACGCGCTCACCATCGTCACCGAGTTCATCGGCATCAGCTTGGCGATGGATTATTTCGGCCTCTCGAAGCCGCTTGGCGTCCTGGTTGCCGCCGGGCTCACCATTGCAGCGGTCAGCACCGGGAGCTTCCGGCGTTTCGAGCGTTTTGCGGTGCTGCTCTGCCTCGGCAGTCTCGCGATTGTGCCGATTTTCGTCGTCGCCCATCCCCCTCTCGGCGAGATGGCGCGAGACCTCGTGGTGCCGGGTCTGCCGCCGGGCAAGCTTTCCGACATCATGCTGCTCATTATCGGCCTCGTCGGCACCACGGTTGCGCCCTGGCAGCTATTTTTCCAGCAAAGCTATATCGTCGACAAGCGCCTGCGGCCGCGCTTCATGGCCTATGAGCGGGTCGATATGGCGCTCGGCATGGTCTTTACTCAGGTCGGTGCCATCGTGATGATCGCGATCGCCGCTGCGGCGTTTGCCGGCAAGCCGGAATTCGGCAATTTCACCGATGCCGGCGGGGTCGCTGCCGGATTGGCGAAATATGTCGGGCGTTGGGCGGGGAATCTGTTTGCGATCGGCCTCGTCGATGCGGCGCTGCTCGGGGCGGCGGCGGTTGGTCTCTCCACCGCTTATGCGTTCGGCGATACGTTGTCGGTGCGCCATTCGCTGCACCGCAAGCCGAATGACGCGCTGGGCTTTTATCTGATCTATGGCGCGCTGATCGCGGTTTCGGCGGCGATCGTCTTGATCCCGGGCTCGCCGCTTGGGCTGATCACCGAGGGGGTGCAGGTGTTGGCTGGTATTCTGCTGCCGAGTGCCACGGTGTTTCTGCTGCTTCTCTGCAACGATAAGGCGGTGCTCGGCCCGTGGGTGAACGGCAAGTGGCAGAATTTGCTCGCCGGGGTGATCGTTGGCGTGCTGGTTATTCTGTCGATCATTCTGACCGCGGCGGTCGTGTTCCCGGACATCACCGATGGAGAGATCATCGCGACGCTCATCGTCGGTGCTGTGCTCGGCGTTATCGGCTTTCTTGTCACACGCCTGGTGACGAAGCGTGGCCTGACGCCCGAGACCGGCGATGTCGCGGCGCTTGATCGCGAGACGTGGCGCATGCGGCCGCTCGCCGACCTGCCGCCGCTGCGGCTGTCGCCGGCGGCGCGGCTGTGGATGGGCATCTTGCGCCTTTATCTCGTGGTCGCGGTGGGCATGGCTGTGTTCGCGGTCGTCAAGCTCGCCCTCGGCCACTGAGTTTCGCCCTCGCGGGGCAGTGCCGCTGGCACTGCCCCGCCTGGGAAAAGTTCTTTGGTTCTTTTTTTCAAAAAAGAACCATTTCTTCCTACCCTACAAATCCTTCGCCATCGTCACGGCATCCCCGCCATTCGCGTAATAGCGCGGGCGGCGGCCGACGGGGCGAAACCCAGCGGCGGCATAAAGCGCGCGCGCGCGGGCGTTTGCCGCGGCGACCTCGAGAAACATCACCGCCGCGCCACGCCGCGCCGCCTCCGTCATGGCGGCGATGAGCAGGGCGCGGCCGAGCCCCTGCTGGCGGCGCGCGGGAATGACGGCAAGCGTTAGAATCTCGGCCTCACCGGCGATCGCCCGCGCGAGGATCATGCCGCCGCCTGGGGCGATCAGCGCGAGCGTGCCGGGCAGGCTGAGCTGAGTTGCGATCACGGCGGCATCCCAGCGTTCGGTGGGCGGAAAACATGCCGCGTGAATGGCGGCGAGGGCGCCAGTATGGGCGGGGGAGGCTGGCTCTATCTCTGTCATGCCGGCGGCGGGCGCAAGGCGGCGGCGATGGCGGCTGGCGGTTCGGCATAAACCGGCTGAGCGGCGCGCGGCGGCAGCCCCGCGGCGAGACGCCGAGCTGCGGCAGCGGCAACCAGCCGGGCCGCGGGTTCACACCCCATCCCGCTTTGGTACACTTTGATCCCGCGCGCGGTGAGCTGTTCGGCGACCAACGCCGCAGCCTCGCCAGCGAGGGTGACAGCACCGGGCGGCGCCGGCAGATGGGCAAGATCGAAGCGGCCTTGCGTGCCATCCACCCCGTCGATAAAGACGCCGCCGAGGCGATGGGGCAGGGCGACCCAGAACGCGCCGGCGGGTGGCGCCGGCATGGCTTCCGCCAAGGTCTCGGCGAGGGTGACGCCGGTGATCGTGGCGCCATGCCCGAGGGCGAAGCCCTGCGCGAGCGCGAGCGCGGCGCGCAGGCCGGTGAAGCCGCCTGGCCCGATCATCACCGCGACGAGATCGATGCGCCCCGGCGCCGCCGCGAGCGTTTCCGCGAGCAGGGTGGCGAGGACCGCGCTTTGTCCCCGCGCCGGCATCGCCACCCGCTCGGCGCACACCCTGCCCTGCTCGCTCAACGCCACCGAGCAAGTGGCGAAAGCGGCGTCGAGGCCGAGAATCCGCATCGCGGCCCCGCTCAGCGCGGGCTCAGCACCATGACCATCTGGCGGTTTTCCAGGCGCGGCATCTGCTCGACCTTGGTCGCGGCGTCCATATCGGCGCGGATGCGTTCCAGCACTTTCACGCCGATTTCCTGGTGCGCCATTTCGCGGCCGCGGAAACGCAAGGTGACTTTGACCTTGTCGCCTTCCTCGATGAAGGATTTCATCGCCCGTAATTTCACCTGATAGTCGTTTTCATCGATATTCGGACGAACTTTGATCTCTTTGATTTCGATAACTTTTTGTTTTTTCTTGGCTTCGTTTTTCTTCTTCTGGATTTCGTATTTGTATTTTCCGTAGTCGAGGATTTTCACTACCGGCGGATCGGCGTTGGGGCTGATCTCGAGAAGATCGAGGCCGACGGCATAGGCCCGGGCTTGCGCTTCGCGGGCGCTCATGACGCCGATCATCTCTCCGTTCTCGTCGATCAGGCGGACCTGGGGGTTGCGGATCTCCTCGTTGACGCGGGGGCCGTCGCGCGTCGGCGCGGCGGGCAGGGGGGGTCTGGCGATGGGTCACTCTCCTCTGGCTGTGACGGGGTAGGGTCTCTTACCGCGCCGAGTTTTGCCGAACCTGGCGGCGGCGATCAAGCATTACCGTTGCAATGCCGGCAATAGATCGGGTGGCGTCGCCTCGCGCGCAAGCCGTGCCACGGCGTCGTCGAGCACCAGCACCTCCTGCGCCGCGCCACCGAGCCGGCGCAGCGCAACCGTCCCGCTCTCCGCCTCCTTGCGTCCGACGACGATGAGGACCGGCACATGGGCGAGGCTATGGGTGCGCACTTTGGCGTTGATTTTTTCGTTGCGGGTGTCGCATTCGACGGCGAGACCGGCCTCGCGCAGACGCGCCGCGACTTCCTCGGCATAGGAATCGGCGTCCGAGACGATGGTCGCGACCACCGCCTGCACCGGCGCGAGCCAAAGCGGGAAGCGCCCGGCATGGTGCTCAATCAAAATGCCGAGAAACCGCTCGAAACTGCCCAAAATCGCGCGATGCAGCATCACCGGGCGATGGCGGGCGCCGTCTTCGCCGACATAATCGGCATCCAGCCGCTCGGGCAGCACGAAATCGACCTGCAAGGTGCCGCATTGCCAGTCGCGCCCGATCGCATCGCGCAGCACGAATTCCAGTTTCGGGCCGTAGAACGCGCCTTCGCCGGGATTGAGGGTGTAGGTGACGCCGGCGGTGGCGCAGGCCTCGCTGAGCGCCTGCTCGGCGCGGTCCCAGACGGCGTCGCTGCCGGCGCGGATCGGGGGGCGGTCGGAAAATTTCACCTGAAAATCGGGGAAACCGAAATCGCGATAGATTTGGCCGAGGAGTTCGACGAAACGCACGGTTTCCGCGGCGATCTGATCTTCGGCGCAGAAAATATGGGCATCATCCTGGGTGAAGGCCCGCACCCGCATGATGCCGTGCAGCGCGCCGGACGGCTCATAGCGGTGGCATGCCCCGAATTCCGCCATCCGGAGCGGCAATTCGCGATAGCTGCGCACCCCCTGGCGGAAGATCTGCACGTGGCAGGGGCAGTTCATCGGCTTCAGGGCGAGGGTTTTTTCCTCTTCCTCGACGGTTGCGATGAACATGTGCTCGCGGAATTTTTCCCAATGGCCGGAGGCTTCCCAGAGCGCGCGATCGACGAGCTGCGGCGTACGCACTTCCTGATAGCCGTTGGCGTCCAAGCGGCGGCGCATATAGGCCTCAACGCGGCGATAGAGCGCCCAGCCCTTGGGGTGCCAGAAGACGCTGCCGACCGCTTCCTCCTGGATGTGAAACAGATCCATCTCGCGCCCGAGCCGGCGATGATCGCGCCGCTCGGCTTCGGCGAGCTGCGTCAGATAGGCGTCAAGCTCCTTTTTGTCACGCCAGGCGGTGCCGTAGATCCGGCTCAGCATGGCGTTGCGGTGATCGCCGCGCCAATAGGCGCCGGCGACTTTCATCAGCTTGAAGGCGTCCCCGACATCGCCGGTCGTGCGCATATGCGGGCCGCGGCAGAGATCGACCCACTCGCCCTGGCGGTAAAGCGTGATCGTCTCGCCCGCCGGCAGATCGCGGATGATCTCCGCCTTGTAGTGCTCGCCACGCGCGGCGAAAAACGCGATCGCCGCCTCAC
This sequence comes from Acidibrevibacterium sp., assembly GCF_049965395.1. Taxonomy (NCBI): domain Bacteria; kingdom Pseudomonadati; phylum Pseudomonadota; class Alphaproteobacteria; order Acetobacterales; family Acetobacteraceae; genus Acidibrevibacterium; species Acidibrevibacterium sp. The sequence goes on along the minus strand of NZ_JBMFWJ010000008.1, from coordinate 16,510 downwards.
GCTCCCAGACCTCGCGCACGAAGGGGGCGTTGGCGGCGATGATGTCGCGCATCTTGGCTTCGATCGCCGGGAAATCCTCGGGCGTGAAGGGCTCGGGGCGGGCGAAATCGTAATAAAAGCCGTTTTCGATCGCCGGGCCGATGGTCACCTGGGTTTCGGGATAGAGCGCCTGCACCGCCTCGGCCAGCACATGAGCGGCGTCATGGCGGATTAGGGTCAGCGCTTCCTCATCCCGGCGGGTGACGAACCGGATGGCGGCATCATGCTCGAGCGGGCGCGAGAGATCACGCGTCTCACCATCGACCACCACGGCGAGCGCCGCGCGCGCAAGGCCTGGCCCGATTGCGGCGGCGAGTTCGGCGCCGCTCGGGGCGTGGTCGAAATGGCGGACCGAACCATCGGGAAGGGTGAAAGCGGGCATGCCGGAATCCTGACTGGTGAGCGCGGAAAATCTATGGCCTCAGGGCAGCGCCGCCGCAACCCTCGCGACCGGGAGATCGGCGAGGTCGGCGGCGGCCAGGATCACCGGCCAACCGCCATCGGGATAGCGTGGCGCGGTGATGGCGGGATCGGAGGCGCTGGAAAACAAGACGATCGCCGGCCGCCCGAGCAGAGTTGCGAGATGCATCGGCCCGGTATCGTTGCCGATCACCAGCGCAGCGCCGGCGAGGACGGGGCCGAGATCGGCGAGTGTCGTGCGCCCGGTGAGATCGATCGTGGCCGCTGCCTGGGCACGAATTTCGGCGGCGAGCGGTGCCTCGGCGGCGCTCCCGATGACCAGCGGCGTCGTGCCACGGGCAGCGAGCAGGGCCGCGATTTCGCCAAAGCGCGCCGCGGGCCAGCGTTTCTCTGGCCGATGTGGTGCCGCACCGGGAGCAAGGACGGCGTAAGGCGGCGCAATCTCGGCCGGCTGCGCCCCGCCGGTCAGCCAGGCGAGTTCAGGTGCTGGAAACGTGCTGATTCCGGCCATCGCCAATTGCTCGCGCTGGCGCTCGCTGGTGTGCAGGAAGTCACGCCGCGGATTGGCGTGCGGCAGGGCGCAGCCAGGGGCGATGCCGGACCAGCGCGGCCGCCCGGCGAGCCAGAAATAGCGGCTGCTCCGCGCTGAGGTCTGTAAATCATAAACCAGATCGAAACCACGCAGCTGGCGGCGCAGCGCAGCCAGCCCGCGAAGGTTCCACCAGGCCGGGCGCGGGTCGAGACGGATCGCGTCAAACCACGGCGCGCGCGCGGCCAGGGCCGCAAACGGCGCGGTGGTGAGGAGGGTGATGTGATCGGCGGCGTGATGGCCACGAATCGCGGCAAACGGCGGAAAACTTTGGATGAAATCGCCGAGGGCGCCGAGCCGGATGACGAGGATGCGGCTCATCGCAGCAATTCCGCGTAGACGGCGAGGGTTGCCGCCTGCATCGCCGCCGTGGTGAAGCGCGCGAGGATCGCCTCGCGTGCCCGCGCGCCGAGCGCCGCGCGATCGGCCGGTGAAAGCGCGAGGGCCTCGGCAACCGCCGCCGCCAGCGCCCCGGGATCGCCAGGCGTGACCAGCCAGCCGGTCTCGCCGGCGCGGATGGTCTCGCGCGCGCCGCCATGATCGGCAGCGATGACCGGCCGCGCCATCGCTTGCGCCTCGATCACCGTGCGGCCGAAGGCTTCGGGGCGGGTGGAGGCATTGATGACGGCGTCGGCGAGGGCGTAGGCAGCGGGCATGTCGGCGCAATCGCCGGCGAAGATGACCCGTTTCTCGACCCCGAGCCGATGTGCTGCGTGGCGCAAGGCGTGGGCGAGCCGGCCGCGTGGATCGCCGCCGGCGAAGACCAAAACCGGATCGGGAGAGAGCCGCGCCAGCGCCGCGATCGCGACCGCGTGCCCTTTCCAGGCGCTGAGCCGCCCGGGCAGCAGAAGCACCGGCCGGCCGGGCGGCAATCCCCAGGCCTCGGCGAGCGCACGCTGACGGGCGAGACCGGGCGGGTCGGCGAGCGTCGCCGGATCGAACATCGCCGGATCGACACCGCGCGGGATGACGCGCAGCCGCCAAGGCTCGATCTGATAGCGCTCGAGGATGAGGGCGGCGATGAAGTCGCTGATCGCGATCACCCGCTCGCCGCGCGCCATGACGCTGTTATAGGCGCGTTTGCCGGGGAACGTCTCGGTGTAAGCGCCGTGATAGGTGGTGACGAGGCGGGTCGCGGCGCGGCTGCCGGCAAGCCAGGCCGACCAGGCCGGGGCGCGCGAGCGGGCATGGATCAGGGCGACGCGTTCGCTGGCCACGATCTCGGCGAGGCGGGCGGCGTTGCGCCAGATCGCGAACGGCGATTTGCGGGTAAGCGGCAGCTTGATGTGATGCCCGCCGGCCGCCTCGATCGCCGGCACCTGCCGCCCGCCGGCGGAAGCGACTAGGGCGACGCCGCCGGCGCGCGCGATCGCCGCCGTCATCTCGAGCGTGCCGCGCTCGACGCCGCCGGTATTGAGCGCCGGCAGCACCTGCAGGATCACCGCGCCGGCGGGAATCGGCGGAAACGGCTGCGCGGGCATCACCCGGGCCGGTAGAGGCAGCGCTCGCCGAGCGAGTCCCGGCAGATCGCGACGCTGACGAGACCGGGAAATTCGGGCGCCAAACGCCGCCAGACGAAGAGGGCGAGCCGCTCCAACGTCGCCGGCGCGAGTTCGGGGATTTCATCGAGAAAATGGTGATCGAGGCTCTCGCGCACCCGCGCTAGCGCTTGGGCGAACAGGCCGAGATCGACCAGCATGCCAGTCTCGTTGATCTCGCCGCCGATCGTCACCTCGGCGCGGTAGGAATGGCCATGGACGCGCCGGCTGGCCTCGGTCTCGATCGTCCGCGCCAGCGTATGCGCGGCCTCGAAACGGAATTCTTTGGTGAGCTGGAACATCAGGGAATGCCGATGAATTTATGGGTCTGCAGCGAGAGCCGCCAGCGCGGATGCGCGGCGATATAGGCGATCGCCGCTTCGATATGGCGGGCGAGGTCTGGCCCGTCCATCGGTTGGAGCAGGAAATGGCGGAAGGCGAGGCCGAGAAAGCGTTCCGGCGGCGCCTCGGGCTGCGGATAGACGAGCTTCAGCTCATCGCCGTGATCGAGCACCAGCGGTGCTGCGGCTTTCGGGCTCACGCAGACCCAGTCGATCCCGGGCGGGGCGGGGAGGGTGCCGTTGGTTTCGATCGCGATGGTGAAGTTTTCCGCATGCAGCGCCGCGATCAGCGCGGGATCGACTTGGAGCAGCGGCTCACCGCCGGTCAGCACCACGAACCGCCCCTCGCGTCCCGCCCGCCAGCGCGCGGCGATGGCGGCGGCGAGGGCATCGGCGCCGGCGAAGACCCCGCCGCCCTCGCCATCGGTGCCGACGAAATCGGTATCACAAAACCGGCACTGCGCCCATGCCCGGTCCTGCGCGCGACCAGACCAGAGATTGCAGCCGGCAAACCGGCAAAACACCGCAGCCCGACCGGCCTGAATCCCCTCGCCCTGAAGGGTGAAGAAAATTTCTTTGACGGCGTAGCGCGAGGGAGCGGGGATTTCGGCCATGGCGCCGGGTTTTACCCGCGCGTCGCGGCGGCGTCCATCAGCATGAGACGTGGCGCCGCGGCCTCACCGAGAGCGCACAAAGGCGCACACGGATTTCGCCCGGCCGGCGCTCAGATCGTCTCGGTATCGAGGGCGTAGCCGGCGGCGCGGACGGTGCGGACGAGGTCGGTCTCGTCGCCGACATTGAGCGCCTTGCGCAGACGCCGAATATGGACATCGACGGTGCGCGGCTCGACATGGATATCAACCCCCCAGACCGCATCGAGCAATTCCTCGCGCGAAAACACCCGGCGCGGATGCTGCATGAGGAAATCGAGCAGGCGGTATTCGGTCGGGCCGAGATGCACGGGGCGGCTGCCGCGATAGACGCGATGCGAGGCGAGATCCATGACGATGTCGTGGAATTCGCGGCGTCCCTTGCCGTTGCCGCCGCTCGCGCGGCGCAAGAGGGCGCGCATGCGGGCAAGCAACGCCTCCATGTTGAACGGCTTGGTGATGTAATCATCGGCGCCGGTATTGAGGCCGCGGACGGCGTCTTGCTCGTCGTTGCGCGCCGTTACCATGATCACCGGCAGGTCGCGGGTCGCGCTCGAGCGGCGGATCTGGCGGCAGACCTCGATCCCGGAAAGCGTCGGCAGCATCCAGTCGAGCAGCACGATATCGGGCTCGTGCTCGCTGATGCGGAGCAGGGCTTCCTGCCCGTCTCCCGCTTCCTCGACGGCGAAACCCTGTTTTTCGAGATTATAGCGCAGCATCGTCGCCAAGGCCGCTTCGTCCTCGACGATCAGTACTTTCGGCTTGGCGGGGTGGAAAACGCCTTCGGGCATGGCGTGGCTCCTTGATCGGGGCTGGTTCAGGATTGCGCGAGCCCGGCATAGGGCGAGTGTTCGCCCTTCGGCCGGGTTTCGGGCAGGGTTTCGCCGGTCGCGGTGTAGTGGACTTTTTCGGCGATGTTGGTCGCGTGATCGCCGATGCGTTCGAGATTCTTGGCGATGAACAGAAGATGCGTGCAGGGCGTGATGTTGCGCGGATCCTCGATCATGTAGGTGATGAGTTCGCGGAAAATGGTGTTATAGATGTCATCGACCGCTTGATCGGAGCGCCAGACCGCGATCGCCTTGGCGGCATCGGTCTCGCTCACCGCGTCGATCACCGCTTTCAAATTCTCCTGCACCATGCGCGCCATGTGGGCGATGCCGGTGAGGCTATAGGGCAACGAGAATTGCGCCAGCACCAGGCTGCGCTTGGCGACATTGGCGGCATAGTCGCCGATCCGCTCGAGATCGGAGGTGATTTTCAGGGCGGCAACGATCTTGCGCAGGTCATTGGCGACCGGCTGACGCAACGCGAGCAGACGAATGACGAATTGCTCGACCTCGCGCTCCAGGGCGTCGACACGGGGATCGATTTCGATCGCGCGCGCGGCGGCGGCGCCATCCTGGCCGACCACCGCTTGCGCCGCGAGCGCTGTCTGGCTCTCGACCAGCCCACCCATCTCGGCCATCAGATCGGCGAGGCGCTTTAGCTCCTGCTCGTAGCTTTTCACGATATGCCCCATGTTTTCAGACATGTTCACCCTCTGTCATGCCGCCCGCGCTCAGCCGAACCGGCCGGTGATGTATTCCTGGGTGCGGCGCTGGCGTGGCGCCGTGAAGATCTGCGCCGCGGGCCCGACCTCGACCAGTTCGCCGAGGTAGAAAAACGCCACCTGATCGGCACAGCGCGCCGCCTGCTGCATGTTGTGGGTTACGATGACGATGGTGAAATCGGATTTCAGCTCGTCGATCAGTTCTTCGATCTTGAGCGTGCTGATGGGATCGAGCGCACTGGTCGGCTCGTCGAGCAGGATCACCTCGGGGCGGATGGCGATCGAGCGGGCGATGCAGAGGCGCTGCTGCTGACCACCGGAAAGCGCGGTCGCCGGCGCGCGCAGCCGGTCCTTGACCTCATCCCAAAGGGCGGCGCGCGAAAGCGACCATTCCACCCGCTCATCCATCTCGGCGCGCGAAAGCCGCTCATGCAGGCGCGCGCCAAACGCGATATTGTCATAGATCGACATCGGGAACGGGGTCGGCTTCTGAAACACCATGCCGATCCGCCGGCGCAGCGTATTCACATCGACATCGGGGCTGATGATGTTTTCGCCATCCATCATCACCCGCCCGGTGGCGCGCTGGCCAGGATAGAGGTCGTACATGCGGTTGAGTACGCGGAGCAGCGTCGATTTGCCGCAACCCGAGGGCCCGATCATCCCGGTCGCCTGCCGGTCAGGAAGGGCAAGGGTGATGTTTTTCAGGGCTTCCGTCGTGCCATAGAAGAAATGCAGATTCTCGATCATGATCCGCGCTCCCGCCTCGCCGGCGGCGGCGAGGTCGGGTGTGGTCATGGCGGCGCTGGCATCCATCGGCGATCCTTTCATCGCTCGTCTCCCGCCACTCACGCTTTGCGTGGCCGCAGCAGGAGGCGCGAGCCCAGGCTGAGCAGAAGCACGAATACCGTCATCAGCAGCGCCCCCGCCCAAGCGAGCTGCTGCCAGGCGGGATAGGGGCTGAGCGCGAACTGGAAGATCACCACCGGCATGTTGGCCATCGGCCTGGTGATGTCGAAGCTCAGATACTGGTTGTTGAGCGCGGTGAAGAGGAGCGGCGCGGTCTCGCCGCTGATCCGCGCGATGCCGAGGAGAAGGCCGGTTAGCATCCCGGTGCGCGCCGCCGGATAAAGCACGAACAAGACCATCCGCCAGAGCGGCGCGCCGAGCGCGAGCGCTGCCTCACGCAGCGAAACCGGCACCAGCCGTAGCGTCTCGTCGGTGGTGCGGACCACCACCGGCAACAACACCATCGCCATCGCGACGGCGCCGGCGATGCCGGAAAAATGGCCGCTTGGCTGGACGATGATTTCATAGACGAAAAGGCCGGTGACGATCGAGGGTGCCGACAGCAGGATGTCGTTGACGAAGCGGACTGCCTCCGCGATCCAGCGCCGCCCGCCGCTTTCGGCGAGGTGGGTGCCGGCGAGAATGCCGATCGGCGCTCCGAGCAGCACCGCGAGCGCGGTCATCATCACGCTGCCGAGAAGCGCGTTGAGCAGCCCGCCTTCGCTCCCGGGCGGCGGGGTCATGCGGGTGAAAAGATGCGGGCCGAGGGCGGCGGCGCCATTGATAATGATGGTCGCGAGGATCCAGACCAGCGCGATCAGGCCAGCGAGCGTGGCCAGCGTGGCAAGCGAGAGCGCGAGCCCATTCACCGCCTGGCGGCGCAGCATCCGCGCTCCGCCCGCGCGCATCGTCGCTTTTTTGCTCATCGCGCGCTCTCCTCGGCGGTGAGCCGCGCGAGGAGCCATTTCGCCAGAGCAAGCACCACGAAGGTGATGGCAAAGAGAACAAAGCCGAGCGCGATCAGCGAAGAGCGGTAGATGTCGCTGTCCGCCTCGGTGAATTCGTTGGCGATCGCGGCGGCGATCGAGGTCGAGGGCATGAGCAGCGAGGCGCTGAAATCATGGGCGTTGCCGAGCACGAAGGTGACCGCCATGGTTTCGCCGAGGGCGCGGCCGAGGCCGAGGAAAATCCCGCCCATGACCGCGCTTTTGGTGTAGGGGAGCACCACCCGCCAGACCAGCTCCCAGCGCGTCGCCCCAAGCCCGAGCGCGGATTCGCGCAGAGCCTGCGGCACCAGGCGGAACACGTCGCGCATCACCGAGGAGATGAACGGCACCACCATGACGCCGAGAATGAGCCCGCCCGTCAGCATGCCGATGCCGAGCGGCGGGCCATCGAACAAAACGCCGAGCAGCGGCAGCGGCCCAAAGGCCGCGGTCAACGCCGGCTCGACATGATCGGCCATGAAGGGCGCGAAGACGAAAAGCCCCCACATGCCATAAATGATGCTCGGGATGCCGGCGAGCAGCTCGATCGCGCCGCCAATCGGGGCACGGAGCCAGACCGGCGCGACTTCGGTCAGGAAAAGTGCGATGCCGAAGCTGACCGGCACCGCCGTCAGCATGGCGATCGTCGAGGTGACCAGGGTGCCATAGATCGGCACCAGTGCGCCGAAATCGCGATGCACCGGATCCCAGGCAAGACCGGTGAGGAACGCCAGGCCGAAGTGCCGGAAGGCCGGCAGCGCCCCCCAGAAAATCGCCAGCGCCGCGCCTCCGAGCAGCGCTAGCACCATCACCGCGGCGCCGGCGAGGAGGATGCGAAACAGCCGATCGCCAAATGGGAGCCAGCGGCGCGCCGGGGCGTGCGTGCGCGGCAACGCGATCCCGCTCATCGAGGATGGTCCCGCTCGCGCCGCGCGCCCGCTGTCACGGCTGATTGGCCTGCCAATAGGCTTCAATGGCGGCGGTGAGGCTCGCCGGCAGCGGCACATAGGCGAGGGCCTCGGCGTCGGCGTCGCCATGGGCGAAGGCCCAGCGGAAGAAGTCGAGCGCCGCTTTGCCGGCCGGCGTCGCCAGCGCGGTGCGGTGGATCAGAATGAAGCTGGTCGCAGCGATGGGATAGGCATCGTCGCCCGGCGCATTGGTCAGCAACAGGTCGAAATCCGAGGTTTTGGACCATTCCGCGCTTGCCGCCGCCGCTTGGAACGAGACCTTGCCCGGTTCCGGATAGCGTCCGGCGGCGTTCTGGACCAAGGCGTAGGTCATCTTGTTTTGCAGGATATAGGCGTATTCGAGATAGCCGATCGACCCCTTGATCCGCTGGATATAGGCCGCAACCCCCTCATTGCCCTTGCCGCCGACGCCAGCCGGCCACGAGACCGAGGTGCCCTCGCCGATGCGGGCCTTCCATTCCGGGCTTACCTTGGCGAGATAATCCACCCAATTGAAGGTGGTGCCGGAGCCATCCGAGCGATGGACGACGGTGATCGCGAGCGCTGGCAGCGTGAGCCCGGGATTGAGCGAGACGATCTCCGGATCATTCCACGTCTTCACCCGCCCGAGATAGATATCGGCGAGCGCCGGCCCGGTCAGGCGCAGCGCTCCGGGCGCAACCCCGGGGAGATTGACCGCCGGCACCACCGCGCCGACGACGGCGGGGAATTGGAGCATCCCAGCCTCGTGCAAATCGGCGGGGGGAAGCGGCATGTCGCTCGCGCCGAACGTGACGGTGCCGGCTTTGATCTGCGCGATGCCGCCGCCCGAGCCGATCGACTGATAATTGATCTTGGCACCACCCTGCTTGCTGTAATCGTCCGACCATTTGGCGAGCAGAGGATAGACGAACGTCGAGCCGGCGCCGGTGATCGACTCGGCGGCGAAGCTCGGGGCAAACCCCGACATCAGCGCGAGCCCGAAGGCGAGCGCCGCGATGGCTGATTTCATAAGAACTCCTCATGGTCGGGGGACGCATCGGGCTGAACCGGCGGCAAATTAGGCGGCGATGGCGGCGTGATGATTGCAGTTTTATGAAGCTTTTGTGACATCGCGAGCATTGGCGGCGGATTTTATGACAAAACAGTGACATTCAGCGATTCAACGGCGGCCGCTCAACGGCGGCCAAACAGGCGCTCGATGTCGGTGCGGCACAGGCGGAGGAAGGTCGGGCGGCCATGGCTACAGGTCGCGGCGCGTGGCGTTGCCTCCATATCGCGCAGAAGGGCGTTCATTTCCGCCGCTTGCAGCCGCCGCCCGGCACGGATGCTGCCATGGCAAGCGAGACGCGCCAGCACCGCATCGAGCCGCGCGGCGAGCGAAGTCTGGGTGCCGCTGTCAGCGAGTTCGTCGGCGATGTCGCGGAGCAGCGGCCCTGGCTCCGGCGCCCCGAGTGCCGCCGGCAGGGCGCGGACCAGGATTGCGCACGGCCCGAAAGCCTCGATTTCGAGCCCGAGCTGTGCCAGCGCCGCGGCTTCGGCGAGAACCCGCTCGGCCTCCGCGGCTGAGAGTTCGACCACCGCCGGCAACAGCAGCGGCTGCGCGCGCACGCCGCCGGCCGCCCATTCACGGGCTAGGCGTTCTTGGGTCAGCCGCTCATGGGCGGCGTGCTGATCGACGATGACCAGCGCGCCATCGCCGGTGAGCGCCAGGATATAGGTCTCGAGCACTTGCGCGACCGCGGCGCCGAGCGGGTAATCGATCGTGGCTGCGACTGCTGCGGACTCGCGCACGGCGGAAGCTGCTGGCGGATCAGCGGCAGCGATCTGGCGCGCTGCCGGCGGCGCTGCAAGCGCGAGCATGGGTTCGGCGAACTGCATCGCCGCCATGGTCTCGGCGGCGGCGGCTCCCAAGCCGGAAGCGCCCGAGGGGGCATCGCCGGCGCGGGAATGGCCGAAGCGGGGCAGGCGGAGGCGGGCTGCCGACAGCGTTCCCGCCGGCGTCGCGAGTGTGGCGCGCAACGCCCCGATCACCAGAGCGCGCACCCCGGCGGGGTCGCGGAAACGCAGCTCGGTCTTCGCCGGATGGACGTTCACATCGACCTCATCGGCTGGCAGGTCGAGGATCAGGGCGGCCACCGGATGGCGCCCGGCGGGAATGACGTCGCGATAGGCGATGCGCAGCGCCGTGCGGAGCACCGGGTCGATCACCGGGCGGCGATTGACGATGAAATGCTGCAGCATGGCATTGGCGCGGGTGAGATGGGCGGCGCCAGCGAAGCCGGAGAGCCGCATCTCGCCGCGCTCGGCGGCAAGTGGCAGGAGATGGTCCGCGGCCGCCGCCCCGAACAGCGCGCCGACGCGGGTGGCGAGCGGCTCGGGGGGGCGCTCGAAAATCACCCGTCCATCGACTTCGAAGCGAAACCCGACGGCAGGGGCGGCGAGCGCCAGGCGTCGCGCGACGGCCTCCGCCGCCTCGGCCTCGCTGCGCGCCGATTTGAGGAATTTCCGCCGCGCCGGCGTCGCGAAGAAGAGATCGCGCACCACGACCTCGGTCCCCGGCGGGCCGGCGGCGGGAACCGGCTCGAAAACCCGCCCGCCTTCGACGCGGATGGTCATGGCGTGATCGGCGTTACCCGGGCGCGAGGTGAGAGAAAGGCGGCCGGCGGCGCCGATCGAGGGCAGCGCCTCGCCGCGAAACCCGAGCGTGGTGATGCGGATCAGCTGCTCATCGCCGAGCTTCGAGGTCGCATGGCGCGCGATCGCGAGCGGCAGATCGGCGGCCGCGATGCCGGCGCCGTCATCGGTGACGGCGATGCGGGCGACGCCGCCTTCCTCGATCGCGATGGCGATCCGCCGCGCCCCGGCATCGAGCGCGTTTTCGACCAACTCCTTGACCACCGCCGCCGGCCGCTCGATCACCTCGCCGGCGGCGATGCGATTGACCAGCGCCTCGGGCAGCAGGCGGATGCGGGGTGATGCCATGGCGGACTCTTACCCGATCGCGCCGCGAGGCAGAAGCCGCCTACAGGATGAACCGGCTGAGATCGCCGCGCGCGGCGAGCGGCGTCACCCGCTCGCGGACATACTCGGCGGTGATGGTGATGGTCTCGCCAGCGCGATCGGAGGCGGTGAAGCTGATCTCCTCGAGCAATTTTTCGAGGACGGTATGGAGTCTCCGGGCGCCGATATTCTCGATCCGATCATTGATATCGGCGGCGAGCTCGGCGAGCGCGTCGATCGCTCCGTCCTCGAACACCAGTTCCACCCGCTCGGTCGCCATCAGCGCCGCCGATTGCTTGAGCAGCGAATGCTCGGGCTCGGTCAGGATGCGGCGAAGATCGGCGCGGGTGAGCCCGGCGAGCTCGACCCGGATCGGCAGCCGCCCCTGCAATTCCGGCAGCAGATCGGAAGGTTTGGCGAGGTGGAAGGCGCCGGAGGCGATGAACAGGATGTGATCGGTCTTGGCCGGGCCGTATTTGGTGTTGACGGTGGTGCCTTCGATCAGCGGCAACAGGTCCCGCTGGACACCTTCGCGCGAGACATCGCCGCCGCGAAACCCGCCTTCGCTGGTGCGGGCGCAGATCTTGTCGATCTCGTCGAGGAAGACGATGCCGTTATTCTCGGCATGCGCCAGCGCGTCCTTGGCGAGGCGGTCATTGTCGAGCAGCTTGTCGGCTTCCTCGCGCAACAGCGCGCGGCGGGCCTCGGCGAGCTTCATCCGCCGCGCCTGCGGCTGGCGCCCGAGCATGCCCTTCATCATCTCCGAGAGATTGATCATTTGCCCCGGCGGCATGCCGGGGAGGTCGATCTGACCGATCGGCAGCCCGGGCGCCTCAGAAAGGCTGATTTCGATCTCTTTGTCCTCGAATTCGCCGTCGCGCAGGCGCCGGCGGAATTGGCTTCTGGTGTCGGCGGAGGCGCGTTCGCCGACGAGGGCGGTGATCAGGCGTTCCTCGGCGGCGAGTTCGGCCTTGGCCTCGACCTCGCGCCGCGAGGCCTCGCGCAGCATCGCGAGCGAGACATCGACGAGGTCGCGCACGATCTGATCGACATCGCGCCCGACATAGCCGACCTCGGTGAACTTGGTCGCCTCGACCTTGAGGAATGGCGACTGCGCGAGCTTCGCGAGACGGCGGGCGATTTCGGTCTTGCCGCAGCCGGTCGGCCCGATCATCAGGATGTTTTTCGGCACCACCTCTTCCCGCAGCGCCTCTGGCAAATGCTGGCGCCGCCAGCGGTTGCGGAGCGCAATGGCGACGGCGCGCTTGGCCTCGTTCTGGCCGACGATGAAACGGTCGAGTTCGGAGACGATCTCGCGCGGCGAATAGGTTGGCACCTCCATCAGCCGGCCTCCCCGATGGTCTCGATGATGACGTTGTGATTGGTATAGACGCAGATCTCGGCGGCGATCGCCATGGCGCGGCGGGCGATGTCTTCGGCGCTCAATCCCGGAATGTCGATGAGCGCGCGCGCCGCGGCGAGCGCGTAATTGCCGCCCGAGCCGATGCCGATGACGCCGTCCGAGGGTTCCAGTACGTCGCCATTGCCGGTCAAGGTAAAGCTCCGTTCGGCGTCCGCGACCGCCATCATCGCCTCCAGCCGGCGGAGATAGCGGTCGGTCCGCCAATCTTTGGCGAGTTCGACGCAAGCACGCTCCAACTGGCCGGGAAAGCGTTCGAGCTTGGCCTCGAGCCGTTCGAGCAGGGTGAAGGCATCGGCGGTGGCGCCAGCGAAACCGGCGAGCACGCCGCCCGAGGGGCCGATGCGCCGCACCTTGCGGGCATTGGCCTTGATCACCGTCTGGCCGAGGCTCACCTGGCCGTCACCGGCCATCGCGACGCCGCCTTTGCCGCGAACGCAAAGGATGGTGGTGCCATGCCAGCCGACGGGATCATGGGGGGAAGGGTTCTGGGTCATGGCCGGCTAAATGGCGCGGCCGGCGAGGGCGCACAAGCCCGGACCTGGCCGCGGGCTGGTCAAACCCGCCATGCCGGCCCAGAATGACGCGAGAAGGGGGAACGCGATGACCGAGGGAAAGCACGAGGAGACGCGTCTCGCGATCACCGCGCGGCTCGACCGGCTACCGGCGACGAAAACCATCTGGCGCCTGGCGGCGCTGCTTTCGATCGGCGGTATGTTCGAGTTCTATGATCTTTTCTTCACCGGCTATGTCGTGCCCGGGCTGGTGCGGGACGGGCTGCTCGCCCATGTCCGGGTCGGGATTTTCACCGGCCCCGCGGCTTTCGTCGCCGCGACCTTCGGCGGCCTCTTTCTCGGCACCATCGGCTTCGGCTTCGTCGCCGACCGGTTCGGCCGCCGGCCGATCTTCACCGCCGCGCTGCTTTGGTACAGCCTCTGTACCGCGATCATGGCGTTTCAACAGACGCCCGCCGGGCTGCTCGTCTGGCGCCTCATCGCTGGCATCGGCATCGGCATCGAGCTGGTGACCATCGACACCTATCTCGCCGAGCTGGTGCCGAAAGACGTGCGCGGCCGCGCTTTCGCTTTCAACCAGGTGATGCAGTTTTCCGCCGTGCCGGTGGTAGCCCTGCTTTCGTGGCAATTGGTGCCGCGCACGGTGTTTGGCCTCTCCGGCTGGCGGGTCGTTGTTTTGATCGGCGCGCTTGGGGCCGTCGTCGTCTGGCTGCTTCGCCGCGGTCTTCCGGAAAGCCCGCGCTGGCTCGCGGGACAGGGGCGCTTGGCCGAGGCCGAGCGGATCACCGCCGCCCTGGAAGCGCGGGTGATCGCCGATCGTGGCGGCGCGGCACTGCCTTTGCCGCTGCGCGATGCCATCGAGGAGGTCGCGGCTCCCGGGCATTTCGCCGAAATCTGGCGCCCACCCTATCGCGCGCGCACCATCATGCTGGTGGTGTTCCAGTTCCTCCAGACCATCGGGTTTTACGGCTTCGCAAGCTGGGTGCCGACGCTGATCGCCGAACAGGGCATCGCGATCGGCCATAGCCTGCTTTATGCCTTCGTGATTGCGATCGCCAACCCGTTCGGCCCGGCGCTCGGGCTTGTCTTCGCCGACCGCATCGAGCGCAAATGGCAGATCGTCTTCGCGGCCCTCGGAATCGCCGCCGCCGGCCTTGCGTTTGCCGCCCAGCGCACCATTCCCGGCCTTATTGTCTGCGGCGTCCTCCTCACGCTGGCGAACAATATTCTCTCGTTTTCCTTTCACGCTTATCAGAGCGAGCTTTATCCGACGCGGGTGCGGGCGCGCGCCGTCGGCTTCGTCTATTCCTGGAGCCGGTTATCGGCGGTGTTCGTCAGTTTCCTTATCGCCGCTCTCCTTCATCTCGGCGGCGTGCCCGCGGTGTTCGTGTTCATCGCCGCGGCGATGGCGGGGGTGATGATCGCGATCGGTGTCTTTGGCCCGGCGACCGGCGGGCGGCAATTGGAGGCGATTTCGCCGGATTGACAAGCAAGGCGGGACGCGAAACCCTGGGTCGGAGAGGAAACCCATGATGTCCGCCGGCCAGAAATTTCGCGCTTTGCTCGCAGCCCCCGGCCTGCTCACGCTGCCCGGCGTTTACGATGGCATTTCCGCGCGGCTCGCTGAAAAGGCGGGATTTTCTGCCCTCTACATGACCGGCTATGGCGTTGCCGCCTCCGCGTTTGGCCTCCCCGATGCCGGCCTGGTTTCGGGCAGCGAGATGCTCGATCGCGTGCGCATGCTGGCTGGCGCGGTTTCGCTGCCGTTCATCGCCGATGGCGATACCGGCTATGGCGGTTTGCTCAATGTCGATCGCACCGTGCGCCTCTATGCGCGGGCGGGGGCGGCGGGGATTCAGATCGAGGATCAGGAATTTCCCAAAAAATGCGGCCACACGCCGCATCGCCGGGTGGTTGCTGCTGCCGATGCCGAACGAAGGGTGCGCGTGGCCGCTTGCGCCCGTCCCGATCGCGATTTCCTCATCGTCGCCCGTACCGATGCCGCCGGCGTTTTGGGGCTTGATGAGGCGCTCCGGCGCGGCGAGCGGTTTCTCGAAGCCGGCGCCGATATCCTGTTTATCGAGAGCCCGGAAAGCCTCGAGGATCTCCGCCGCGTCGGCGAGACGTTTCGCGGCGTGCCGCTGCTCGCCAACATGGTCGAGGGCGGGCGGACGCCGGTGCTCGCCGCCGCCGACTTGCAGGGGCTCGGCTTCAAGATCGCGCTTTATCCCGCGACCGGGTTCCTCGCGGCCGCTCTGGCCCTGGCCGGCGCCTATCGTACGCTTGCCGAAACCGGGTCGAGCCAGGGGGCGGCGCTTTATTCCTTCGCCGCGATGAATGCCCTGATGGGGTTCCCGGCGGTGTATGATTTCGAAAAAACCTGGAGCGAGACGGAGGACAAACGATGAGCGGCAAGGATCGGGTCGCCTTGGTGACGGGGGCGGGGAGCGGCGTCGGCCGGGCTTCGGCGCGGGCGCTGGCGGAAGCCGGCTTCGTCGTGGCGCTCGCCGGGCGCCGGCGCGCGGCGCTCGAGGAGACAAAGGCGCTACTCCCGCCCGGGCGCGGCCTTGTGATCCAAGCCGATGTCGCCGACCCCGCCTCGGTTTCGGCGTTGTTTGAGACGATCGGGCGGGAATGCGGCCGGCTCGATCTTTTGTTCAACAATGCCGGGATCAATGCCCCCGGCGTGTTGCTCGAGGATCTCGCCTATGAGGATTGGACGAAGGTGGTCGCGATCAATCTCACCGGGGCGTTTCTCTGCGCCCAAGCGGCGTTTCGCATGATGAAGGCGCAGAGCCCGCAAGGCGGCCGGATCATCAATAACGGCTCGATTTCGGCGCACGCGCCGCGCCCCAACTCGGTCGCCTATACGGCAACCAAGCACGCGATCACCGGGCTCACCAAATCCCTCTCGCTCGACGGCCGCAAATACGACATCGCCTGCGGCCAGATCGATATCGGCAATGCCGAGACCGAAATGGCGGCGCGCATGAAGCACGGCGTCATTCAGGCCGATGGCCGCATCGCCGCCGAGCCGCTGATGGATGTCGAGAACGTCGCCCGTTCGGTCGCATTCATGGCGAGCTTGTCGCTCGACGCCAATATTCAGTTCCTGACCGTGATGGCGACCAAGATGCCGTTCCTCGGGCGCGGCTGAGAGGCGTCAAGGGCCCGCGCCGCCGCCGGAAGCGATCATCCTGCGCCCAGGAAGACGAGACTTTATTTCTCAAACAAATTTATTGAAAAACCGTGTGGTTTCACCTACGGTTTGTCTTGTAATGACAACAACTTAACCGTGAATGATGTAGGTTTGCGCCCGCGAAACGAGCTGGACGCACGCATTTGCCTCTTGCGGTTGAGCGTTTTCAAGGTCGTGCGCGTTTTTGGCTTGAGGCTGCGGGAGGCACATCGTGACGGCGTCTGAAACGATCACCAGTACGGTCTTCTTCGACTTTAGTGGCACCTCCATCGACGTTGCCAGTGACCTCGAAATCACCGTCAGCAGCGCCCCCGGCGTCTATGCCGGCCCGAGCACGAGCAGTGTTGTGCTCACCAATAGCGGCACCATCATCAGCGGCGGTGATCCCGCGGTCGCTCTCCGCGATGGCGGCAGCGTCACGAACGATGCCGGCGGCACCATCTCGGGCAATGCATACGGGGTGCTCATCAGCGGCGCGGCCGGCACCGTCACCAATAGCGGAGACATTGACGGCACCTCTAG